>NZ_LARE01000033.1:0-33254 GCF_000980245.1 Odoribacter sp. N15.MGS-14 | reverse complement strand
GATAAGATCGATTTGATTTTCCATAAGGATAAGGACGGGAAATTCCATGCGGTAAATCCTGCTTCCGAATGGGCTGATACATTGATGTGGAATGCCGGGGTACCGGATTACAGGCATGAGGAAATGAACGTTACCCGAATCGGCATTTCCAATATCAAGACACCGTGGTTGCAGATATCGGAGGATGAACTCGGTACGATGGAATTAACCTCGGAGATTACGAGAAAAACGAATCTGACTGCTTCCAATTCCAATGGTTATACGATTTACGGATTTATTCAGTCCGATGGACGTAAAGGCATTTTTGCCTATCGTTCGAATCATTTGATTTCGAAAGTACAGTTCAAGGAATAGTTGAAAATTCGACTTAATAGATATTTAACGCAGTTTTGACTTAATATTAATAAGTCGGAACTGCGTTTTTTCGATGCTTTTCCTAATTTTGGACATCATTAAAACAAAATTTATACTATGAAGTTAAAGAACATTATTCTTGCAGGGGTGTTGTGTCTCAGCGCTACTGTAAACGTATGGGCACAGGATGCCTATGAAAATTTCCGGAAAGAGATGAAGATCCTCGAAGATCAGGAACGGGTATTTTGGAATGTCATTTTCGGTAAAGAAAAGTATTCTGATGAATATAAGGGAATCGTATCCAAACCGTTTCAGACCATCCGCGAGGCTAAGGTAGCGTTGGCGAAACAGTCTATCGATGCCAATCTGAACGATAAACGCTTTATTCAGGTATTAAGTATTTATGTGCAGAATTTCTTGACCAATGATGAGTTGGAAGCTTATATCGACAAGTTTGCTCCCGAGGTGCAGACGACGGAAGAATGGAAAGAAAAGAAAGAGTTTTGTAAGAACTATCGTCTTTCCCGTCCGGGATGTCCGTTTATCGATTTCACGGTTAAAGACATTAAGGGTAAGGAAGTGAAACTTTCAAAGGTAGTGAAGAAGAATAAATTGGTACTCATTGACTTTTGGGCATCGTGGTGTGGTCCTTGCCGGGCTTCTATTCCTGAATTGAAACGGATTTATGAGAAATATCATGACCAGGGATTGGAAATTGTGGCGATTTCTTTGGATGATGACCGTACAAAATGGGAAAAAGCCTCGAAGGATGAGAATTTCCAATGGATCAATTGTAGTAATTTGATGGGATGGAAAGACCCGATTTCAAAATCTTATGCAGTGACAGGTATTCCTTGTTGGGTATTGGTGGGAAAAGACGGACGGATTCTTGAAGCGAATCGTTCCCGGCAGGGGGCTTTCGAAAAAGCAGTGGCTGACTATCTGAATTCAGTAAAATAGGATAACAACGTAAAAAGAGTCATATCTTTACCTTTCCGAGGAGGTCGATATGACTCTTTTTCAAAAGATATTGTTTACTTTTTTCCTGTATTTTTTTTCCTCGTTTTTTATTTCATTTTCTGCTCAGGAGTTTGTAAAAGGGGTCTTCTTCTGCTGTTGGTTATAATGCCCTCCACCACATTATCGACCTCCCATTTGGCTTTGACTCGCTCCCGATTGTCAAGTCCGCCCCTTTACTTGGCGTGATATAAGTGTCGGTTAATATATCTACTATGTCATCAGTTGTTTATCTCCGTATAAGGCTTAAACACAAAAGATATAGAGAACAATTGCGCAGTCCACACCAAATACTTATTTTTGTAAACAGTAAGTTGGTTGTAGGTTGTACTTCTTAAAGGGAGCTTATGAATATCGAGGATTTTCGGGAATATTGTCTTTCATTGCCGCACGTAACAGAAAAAATGCCTTTCACGACTGTTAAAGACCCATACAGTCGTGAGGTACTTTGTTTTTATATCGGCAGTAAATGGTTTTGCTATGTCAACATCGAAGTCTTCGATCGGTGTTGTGTGAAGTCAACACCGGAGGATGCAGAAGAATTACGGATGCGCTATGAAGGTATCCGTCCCGCCTGGCACATGAACAAGCGAATGTGGAGCGATGTCTATTTTAACCGGGATGTGCCAGACAAGACCATTTTTGAGCTTGTCCGCCAGTCTTACGAATTGGTATATCAGTCGTTGACAAAAAAGGAAAAACTTGCTCTAGGAGGATAAAAAACGAATATAAATAGAGAAGTCAAAGAATATGTTTCAAACTTTAGAATCAGATTTAAAATCAATTTCTTACAGAAAACTATTCCGATCAAGTAACTCAGCTATCTATGTGTCCGGTTAGGTTTGAAGTGCTCCCTTCATAAATACAAAAACGCTGTACGGTACCCCAAATTTAACCGAATCGAAATAATTTATTCACCAAGCTGTAATTTCTCTGTTCTTACTTTGCATTGAAAAATAAAGAAAATCACATTGAATAAAAAAGAATATGAAAATTACAATTTTATTTTTAGCACTTATTGCATTAGGTTTCTCGGTAAAAGCTCAACGGATGGCTTTGGCCGACAACAAGACACATGGAACGACTGCAGCTTCAACCAGTACTCCTATACCGGCGAAAACTCCTCAATTTGTATTCACCAATTATGGGATCGACCTGAATCATGCAGACCTGAAAGAATATCCCCAGCACTTCCTCGGGGATCGGATTGCCCGCAAACTGTATGCTACCCAGAAAGTATATGTTCGCCGGCATACAGCAACGGTAGGATTCACCGATAATACGATGGAAATCTATAAACCTGCGATTTATAACTCGGTCATGAAGCTGGACAGTTATTTCAAAAAAGCAGTCCGCCGGCAGGAAATCAACGAACAAACAGCTACGGCAGAACTGTCGAAATGCCTGGATGCAGCCTTTGTCGCTTACTATGAGGAAGAAACCGGAGAGCTCGAAAAAGCCCTGAAAAAGGCCAAATCTCCTGAAGAAATATTAACTGTTTTCAATTCTATCTTAATCAAAGAATAAATCATGAACCTGACAATTTGTTTATCGGCAGCATTTCTGATTCTCAGTAATGCTGCTTTCTGTATGCCTATCCGTGGACAGGTAAAAGCAGGAAATAAAGGATTATCCCATGTTGTCATCACCGACGGAATAAATTTCACCCAGACAGACACAAAAGGGAATTTCCTACTCGACACCGACCAGGAAGCCCGTTTCGTTTACCTCCTGACCCCGGATGGATATGTGGCCGATTACCAATCGGGAACTCCTGAATTTTATCTGCCTTTGGATCTGGAAAAAGAAGATTATATCTTCCAGCTAACCGAGACAGGAAAAAAGAGTCATCATACCCTGCTAGCCATCGCGGACGTACAAACCAAAACGGATGAACAGTTCCAGCGTTTCCAGGCCCAAAGTATTCCCGACCTGAAAGAGATGATTGCAAGTTATCCCCCGGCGACTCCGGTCACCGGAATCAGTCTGGGAGATATCGTCTGGGATCATTTCGAACACTTCCCGGTCTACAAAAAAGAAATGGCCCGACTAAAGATACCTTTCTATCCCGTTATCGGTAATCACGACCATGATAAGGAAATCTTGCCGGACAAAGCTTCTGCCCACACCTACGAAAAATATTTCGGTCCGACTTATTATGCTTTTCAGTTAGGAAAAGTCTATTGCATTGTACTAGACAACATCCTTTACGAGGGAAATAAAAAATATACCGAAGCCCTGACGGAGGAACAAATTCAATGGGTAGACCAACTTTTAAAGTACCTTCCGGAAAATGCTCCAATCCTCATCGCCACCCATTCCCCTTTTTATTATACTGACCGGGGTATCATCCCCGGCGGAGAAGAATTGTTCGGTATTTTGAAAAACCATCCTGTCAGTCTGATCTCAGGGCATACCCACCTGAATTCCAACCATGAAATCAAACCCGGTATTATCGAACACAATATAGGAGCCATCTGCGGAACTTGGTGGACAGCCGATGAAAATCGTGACGGTACCCCTAACGGTTATGATGTTTTCGAAATTACAGGCTCGAAAATAGCATGGTTTTATAAATCCGTAAGCCATGAGCGCAACTGGCAATTTAAAGTATTTCCCCGGGGAACTATGAAAGAAAAACCGAACAGCGTCATTGCCAAGGTCTGGAACTGGGATAAAAAATGGCAGGTGAAATGGTATGAAGACGGAACCGCTAAAGGGGAAATGCAACGTTTTAACGGCTATGATCCCGATTATCTGGAATATGTCGGCCGATTGAAGACCGAGAAATATACCCAACCCCAGGAATCTTTCTTTTATTTTGAAGCTACTCCATCTGAAAAAGCCCGGGAAATCGAGATCGAAGTCACCGACCGTTTCGGACATATTTTCCCCCGGCAAAAAGTGGTACTCCTCCCCGATAAATAAACCTTCCGGACATGAAACCGGTATACTCCCACAGCCTCAGGTATAACTCATTCAACAATAAAACAGCCGGAAAACAGCACAGGGGATGGTCTGGAAAATAGGCCTACAATCTATAAGCCCCTCCGGAAGCCCTGTCCCTGTCCGAATTTTATTTCCGGTCCAGCAGCAATAACTCTTCAAGATGTGTCCGGTCATTCCAAAGCCGGGGCACTTTGTGTTGTCCTCCCAGTTTGCCATTCTCTTTAAGCCAGTCGTTGAAAAGTCCGGGACGGGCGATATGCAGGCGTAAACGCTCCAGAGATAACAACCGTTTGGCTTCATAATCGGAATTTAATTTTTGAAGTTCCTGATCCAGGAGACCGGCAAAATACTCCGGATCGGCAGGAGGTGTATTGAACTCGATCAACCATTCGTGAGCGCCTTTTTTCCCTTCTTCCATAAAGACAGGAGCCGCAGTAAATTCGTAAACATCTGCGCCGGTCTCTGCACATGCCCGTTTGAGCGCCTCTGTTGCATTATCGATGATCAGTTCCTCTCCAAAAGCATTGATAAACAATTTTGTGCGACCGGTAATCCTGAACTTATACGGTTTAACCGAAGTAAATTGAATGGTATCTCCGATCATATAACGCCATAACCCTCCATTGGTCGTAATGATAAGCGCATAATTGACCCCGGTTTCCACTTCTTCCAATAATAAAGTCCGGGGCTTGGTTTTACCGAGCTCACTCATAGGGAGAAATTCATAGTAAACCCCATAGTCCAACATCAGCAACATAGAAGAATCTTCCGGATCATCCTGTAAACCGAAGAAACCTTCCGAAGCGTTGTAGGTTTCCAGATACTTCATCTTAGGATCGGGCAGAAGACGTTTGTATTGTTCCCGGTAAGGAATAAAACTAATCCCACCATGAATAAACAACTCCAGGTTAGGCCACACTTCATGCAGGTTATTTTTTCCTGTTTTTTCCAAAATTTTATGAATGACCGTCAAAAACCAGGAAGGAACTCCTGCCAGGCAACGGACATCTTCTTTGATCGTCGTCTCACATATCTTCTCGATTTTCTCCTCCCAATTGCTCATCAGCATGATAGATGAATCGGGGGTTTTCATCATATTGGCCCAAAAAGGGGTATTAGAAATCATAATGGCCGACAAATCACCGTACTGGCAATTGTTATTACTTTTAGAAACCTCGCTACTCCCCCCCAAAGCCAGAGTCTTTCCACTAAATACCTGTGCTTCCGGATAGAGCCGGTTAAAAATAGCGATGACATCTTTTCCCCCTCTGAAATGACAATTTTCAAGTACAGAAGAACTTACCGGGATGAACTTACTTTTGGCATCAGTAGTCCCCGACGACTTGGCGAACCATTTGATCTCTTCGGGCCAAAGCAAATTATTCTGCCCTTCCATAGTCCGCAGGACCAGATCCCGGATATCTTCATAATGGACGATCGGCAAACGTTCCCGGTATTGTTCGGCAGTCAAAATAGTGTTAAAGTGATATTTCTGACCATATTCGGTGTTTGCTGCCAGAGTTAATAATTCCTGTAACGTATCCCGTTGTACTTTTATCGGATTGGCCTTGAAAAAGTCAATCTGTGCCAACCGTTTCTGGGTGAAAATACTTAATATCGAATTGATGAAAGCCATATAAAAAGTAAAAGTTTAAAAGGTAAAGGCTAAAAGCAATAAACTAAATACAAAAGAAGGGAGCAAGTTTTAATGCATAGGTTCTTATTTTAAAATTGAATTTTTAACTGTGAGTCCAATAAAGTAAAACTGGTACGATGAAATTCCGTAACTCCAGCCTGTTCGATTCCTTTCCGGTGTTCCTGTGTCGGATACCCCTTGTTTTTTTTCCAATTGTAAACGGGAAAAAGAGCATGAAGGTTTTCCATATATTCGTCCCGGTGAGTTTTTGCAAGCACGGAAGCCGCTGCTATGGACATATATTTACCGTCACCTTTAACAATACAAAGGTGAGGAATATCTCTGTATTTTTTAAAACGGTTACCGTCGACAATGATGTGTCCGGGACGTACTTTCAATTGGTCTAAAGCCCGGTGCATCGCCAGAATAGAAGCATTCAGAATATTGATCTTGTCGATTTCGTGATTATCGACACTAGCCACAGCCCAAGCCAAAGCTTCCCGTTCGATGATCGGACGGAGCCCGGCCCGTTGTTTTTCCGAAAGCTGCTTAGAGTCATTGAGCAATTCGTTGGAAAAATTATCCGGCAGGATTACGGCAGCAGCAAAAACAGGACCTGCCAGACATCCCCTCCCGGCTTCGTCACATCCGGCCTCTATACTGTGATAATCGTATTTTAGTTCTAACATAAGCAATTAAACTAAGGCATAGACGTTATAAACTTTCGCCCAATTAATTCTATCTTTGCAAAGATAATTATTTTCATTTTTTTATATTCAATTTTCAACGATTATGTGGTCGAAGGAGGAAGCAAAAGAGCTTAAAATCAATTTTTGGAACGGATTTAAACGCTATTGTTCCAAACATAAGATTTACCGGAAATGGGTGTTGACAGGAGTTAAAATCAAGTCTACCCAACTCAAATTTTATGCCGATGAACAAAAAGCTCTGGTATTGTTCCAAATCGACCATAAAAACGATTTGAGAAGATACGAAATCTACGAATGTTTTCAGTCTTACCGGAAACTCATGGCAGCGGATTGCGGGGAGGATCTGCATTGGGACGAAGATTACCTCGGCATGGGCGAACGCCCGTTAAGTGTGATTTATTTCGAATTGAAAGATGTCAATCTATACCATCCCGCGGATTGGGATAAAATATATGCTTTCTTCGCTGAAAAAATGCCGTTATTGGAACAAGCTTACTGGGAATACCGCGATCTGATCAATGAGAGGATAAAAAATAGTTGAGTCGTGACGGGTTAACGGAATCTTCACTTTTTTGTAATGATTCCGTTTTTTCTTGAATATACTTTTACACCTGTAAAAAATAATTAAAATTACTATGAAAAGTAGGTGTAAAATCAGTATGACAAAACGAATTTTTACGACTTTATGGGTCTTATGTCTTGCCTGTAAGTTAGGTTTCGGGCAAGATATGGTGTTATCGGGCACCGTCAAAGATGTGCAGGGAAGTCCGATGCCCGGGGTGGCCGTCCTGATAAAAGGAACAACGCTGGGAGTGGTAACACAAAATGACGGGACTTATTCTTTATCTATGGGGCAAGCAGATAAAGACGCTGTGCTCGTTTTCAGCTTTTTAGGCTTTAAAACACAGGAATTGAAATGGAACGGCAAAACAGTGATCGATGTTACCCTGGAAGAAGAACGGCAAGAATTGGAAGGCGTAGTAGTCACAGCTTTAGGGATTAAGAGAGAAGAAAAAGGCCTGGGCTATTCCACCCAAACCGTTACTGAAAAGATGATGTCCGATGCGACACCGACCAACTGGGCTTCTGCATTGGTCGGAAAAGTAGCCGGAGCAAATATCCTGTCGACTTCTTCCGGTCCGATCTCCTCCGCCCGGATTACTTTACGCGGGGATGCTTCTTTAAATATCGACGGCAACAATGCCTTGATCGTATTGGACGGAGTGCCTTTAAACAGTCAGATGACAGGTGATGGTTCGAACTCCTACGGAGCCGGAGGTGGTGGTGACGTACCGGTAGATTACGGGAATGGCATAGCCGACATCAATCCGGATGATATCGCCAGTATCCAGGTGCTGAAAGGAGCTACCGCAGCTGCTTTATACGGAAGCCGGGCAGCCAATGGGGTGATGCTCGTGACGACGAAATCAGGCGTGAATAAAAAGAAAAAATACCTGGGAGTGACTTTTAATTCCAACTCCAGTTTCGACCGGGTATTACACTGGCCTGAATTTCAGGAAGAATACGGTCAAGGTGATTTAAAGACCAATGCTTCGGGCAAACTATATTACTCTTACGGAGATTCTGAAGACGGAGCCGCTTCAGGCAATGTAGCTCTTTCGTTCGGGCCTAAACTGGACGGTTCGCTCTATTATCAATACGACCCCGAAACCCAACAGATGGGTACGGTCCGTACCCCATGGGTGAAGAGAAATCATCGTAAAGCATTCTGGCAAACAGGTTATACACTCGTCAACAGTATTGCGATCGACGGTTCGTCGGAAAAAAGTGCCGTTCGCCTATCGCTTACTTATACCAAAAATGAGTGGATCATGCCGAACACGGGTTTTAACCGGATCGCCGTATCGGGCTCCTTCCAAAACCAGGTAACCGATAAGTTAAGAGTTTCCGCCAAGGTCAATTATGTCAAACGGCAAAGCGATAATCTGCCGGCAACGGGATATAACAACTCCTCTATCCCTTATTTTATGATCCTGACCAATCCGAGCGTCGATGTACGCTGGTACCAACAACGCTGGGTGAAAGGGAAAGAAGGACGGGAAATATTGCGTCCGTTCAGTCCCTGGTTGGACAATCCTTACGTTATCGCCTACGAATGTCTGAATCCGATGGAAAAACACGGTGTTGTCGCAACCGGTTCGATCATCTATGAATTTTCACCGAAATGGGAATTGATGATCCGTTCCGGTATCGACCTGAGTTTCGATACCCGCGAAATGATCCGTCCTTATGGTCTGAAGAATTTCCCCAAAGGATATTACCAGCAACAAGATGTATTCAGCTACGAAAACAATACGGACGTTCTACTTACCTACCGGAACCAATTGAGCAACAGTTTCAATCTGAGTGTATCGGTAGGAGCCAACCGGATGGACAATAAATACAAAATGCAACAGGCTTACGTAAAAGACCTGATCACTCCGGGAGTTTATAAACTGAGTAACGGAGTCGCTGCCCCGATCACCACCTTTACGGAAAGAAACAAACGGGTAAATAGTGTGTACGGCACAGCCACCTTATCTTATGCCAATAAGATCTTTCTGGATGTAACCGGACGGAACGACTGGTCGAGTACACTCCCCTCCGGCAACAACTCTTTTTTCTATCCTTCTGTGAGTACGAGTTTTATACTTTCAGACCTATTCCGCCTACCCGAACAAATATCGTTTGCCAAGTTGAGAGCTTCCTGGGCACAGGTAGGAAATGATACCGACCCCTATAAAACAGCCAAATATTATAATACCTCTGCCTTTCCGGGATCGGCTTCCGTATCTTCCACGCTTTACAATGCCAGATTCAAACCCGAAATCTCCAATAGCATAGAGGTCGGACTGGATTGGCGGATGTTCAAGCAGCGTTTCGGACTGGATCTGGCTTTTTATAACAATATCACCCGGAATCAGATTCTCGACGTACCGATGGATCAAACGACCGGTTATACCAAAGCAACGATGAACTCCGGGAAAGTGCGTAACCGCGGTATCGAACTACAACTGGACGGAACCCCGGTAAAAACAAAAAATTTCACCTGGAATTCAACTTTTACCTGGGCGAAAAATTACAACAAGGTATTGTCCCTGGCAGCCGGTTTGACCGATGGACAGACCATTGCTTATACAGGAGGTACTAATTGTGCCCTGATTGCAAAAGTAGGTGGTTCTATCGGTGATATTTACGGTTATAAACTAAAACGGGCCCCTGACGGACAAGTTGTTTGGAAAGACGGGATCACGGCCCGGACAACCGAATTCGAATATGTAGGGAATGCCTATCCCGCCTGGAAAGCCGGTTTCTCGAACGAGTTTTCTTACAAAAATTTCCGGGTAAGCATATTGTTCGACGGTCAATGGGGAGGTATCGTTTATTCCCAGACTCACCATAAAATGACCGAACACGGAACATTGAAACATACCCTGAAATACCGGGAAAACCCCAATTTTGAAGTCGTCGGTGAAGGTGTGATGCTGGATGAACGGGGGCAGTATGTACCCAACAATGTACCGATCTCTGTATCCAAATACTACGCCGATTATTGGAGGCGTGCCAATGTAGAGACCAACTCTTTCGACGCTTCTTTCCTGAAGCTCCGGGAAGCCCGTATCGAATATACGATTCCCTCGGCGGGGTTGAATAAGATCGGTATCGAACGCCTGACCCTCGCCTTGTACGGGCGTAATCTGGCCATGTGGACAAAAGATTTCCCGGTATACGATCCGGAAGTCGCAACCCTGAATAACGGTACCATCGTTCCGGGTTCGGAAATGGGGCAATTACCTTCTACCCGAACCATGGGCTTTAATCTGACACTGAAATTCTGATCATCGTTCGTTAATATTTTAAAAATAGATTTATGTTACGAAAAAAAATAATAGGCCTATTGCTATTGGCAACCGGATGGACTGCTTGTACCCAAAACTTCGACGAGATCAATACCGATCCCAACCGACTGGAAAAAATCGACCCTTCGACTCTGATGACGCCCACCCTTTACGATTTAGCCAATTTCAATTATAACCGGGCCCATAGTTTTACCCATCATTTGATGCAGTTTATGGTCACCACCAGTACTACCGGCGGAGTACATCGTTATGCGGATTTACAGAATGCCGGAAATTCTACCTGGAATACTTATTATCTCCAGCTGACCAATATCAAAGAAATGTATGAATTGGCCGTCGGTGCAGAAAGTAAAAATTATCAGGCGGTAGCCTTGACCTTGAGAGCCTGGGTATATGCCAATCTGACCGACTGCTTCGGAGATGTTCCGATGACTGAAGCTTGCCGGGGAGACGAAGGAATCTTAACTCCGAAGTTCGATACCCAGCAAAAAGTCTACGAACAGGTATTAAGTGATCTGGAAACGGCAAATTCACTTTTCGATGAATCCGAAAGTTTATCTTCTACCGATTTATTATACGACGGGGATGTCAGGAAATGGAGAAAATTCGCCAATTCGCTGCACATGCGAAGTTTACTGAGGCTTTCGAAACGTTCGGAGATGAACAGTCTGGCCAAATTAGCGGAGATGATCGGAAATCCGGTAAAGTATCCGGTATTTGAAAACAATGCAGACGGAGCTTTATTGCCGATATCCGGCATCTCGCCGTACGACTCACCCATTAGCCGGCTCGAAGATTTTCGTTCCAATAAAGCGATGGCTTCCTTTTTTGTAAATACACTGGTGGAGTTGAACGATCCGCGTCTTCCTATTTTTATGGATGAAGCCACCAAAAACGACGGTAGCCAGGAGAAGATCGGTTATAAAGGTTATCCGAGCGGATTTGCTGCCACCGAACGATTCGATTACAATGCTTCCAACATTAATGCAACATTAGGTACGGCACCGATGAAAGTGCTTTTTATGACTTATGCCGAAGTTGAATTCATCAAAGCTGAAATGGCCTGGCGGGGACTGATCACAGACCAGGCAGCCCCCCACTACCGGAAAGCCGTAGAAGCGATAATCGAACAATGGGGAGGGGTAGTCCCCGGAGACTATTTCGACAACCCCAAAGCCACATACGACGGGACACTCGAACGGATACTACTTCAAAAACACCTGGCCGCTTTCTTCTGTGATTATCAGGCCTGGTTCGAATACCGCCGTACAGGTCTCCCGGAAATGAAACCCGGAGCAGGCATGGATAACAACAAAATGGTCCCCGTACGGTTCAACTATCCGGCCACCCTCCAACAAACCAATAAAACCAATTACGAGGCCGCAGTAAAATCGCTGGGAGGACCTGACGATATCAACACCAAAGTCTGGTGGGAAAAATAATATCGCTCAACTACACCAGAATATAGAGAAAACCGCTGACTTGCCCGAAGTTTTGGACAAATCGGCGGTTTATTCCATCGGTCAGACGAATGATACCGTACCCGATCCCTTTTTCTATTTAAAGAAAAGTAATTCCCGGTATTTCGGTAAGGGCCAGATCTCATCGTCGACGAGTAGTTCCAGCTTATCGATGTGATAACGGATTTTATCCAGATACGGTAAAACCGTAGCAGAATAAACCTGAGCCCTTTCCACTTCATTCGAAATAGAATTGTTAGCCACTTTACGGGCTTCGGTCATTTCGTCGACCAAAGTACGGATCTCTTTGATATGGGTAGAAATCTCTTTAATCGCTTTCAACTGCACTTCGCCCACTTCATTATATACATCCGGCAGGATCTCTTTCAACCCTTTCACATTCTCGATCAGGGTATTTTGATAAGTAATCGCTGTCGGGATAATATGATTCAAGGCCAGATCCCCCAATACCCGGGATTCGATCTGTAGTTTTTTCAGATAGATCTCGTTCTTGATTTCAAAACGGGCTTCCAGTTCACGTTCGGTAAAGATCCCGTTCTCTACGAACAATTTTCTGGCTTTCGGAGCCAAGTAAGCTTTGAGCGCCCCCACGCAATCACTATCGACCGACAACCCTCTCCTTTGAGCTTCTTCCTGCCATTCTTTACTATATCCGTTACCTTCAAAACGGATTTTTTTACAAGCAATGATATACTTTCTCAAGACCTGAAAAATCGCTTCGTCTTTTTTCACCCCTCTATCGATCAATGCATCGGCTTCTTTCTTAAAAGCAATCAATTGTTCAGCCACAGCGGTATTGAGTACGATCATCGCTGCACCACAATTGGCAGAAGCACCTACCGCTCTGAATTCGAAACGGTTACCGGTAAAAGCAAAAGGAGAAGTACGGTTGCGGTCGGTATTGTCCCGCATGATTTCAGGAATTTTACCGACATTCAACTTCAATTCGGTCTTTTCATCAGGACTCATCTTCTTACTGCTCACTTTCTGTTCGATTTCGTCCAGAATAGAATCGAGCTGTTGTCCCAGGAATACGGACATAATCACCGGTGGTGCCTCATCCCCTCCCAAACGGCGCTCATTTCCCAAAGAAACGATACAAGCTTTAAACAAGGCCTCCTGTTCCAATACAGCTTTTGTAGTAGCGACCAAGAAAACGAGGAATTGCATATTGGACTTCGGGTTCTTCCCCGGAGACAACAAATTCACTCCGGTATCCGTCAGTAAAGACCAATTGTTGTGTTTACCCGAACCGTTGATTCCTTTATAAGGTTTTTCATGCAACAATACCCGGAACTTATGATGTTTGGCTATCCGCTTCATCGTAGACATCAATAACTGATTATGATCCACAGCCAGGTTCGCTTCCTCGAAAATCGGTGCCAGTTCAAACTGATTCGGAGCACATTCATTGTGACGGGTTTTTGCCGGAATGCCCAGCCGATGGCACTCGTATTCGAGTTCATCCATAAAAGCATTTACCCGCTCGGGAATAGCCCCGAAATAATGATCTTCCAGCTGCTGATCTTTAGCTGCCGAATGGCCCATCAAAGTACGGCCGCACAATTTCAGGTCAGGCCGGGCATTGAACAAGGCTTCGTCGACCAGAAAATATTCCTGTTCCCATCCCAAGGTTGCCGTCACTTTTTCCACATCTTTATCGAAATACTGGCAAATGCCGACAGCTGCCTTGTCGATCAACGCCAAGGCCTTCAACATCGGCGTTTTATAATCCAGGGCTTCGCCCGTATAAGCCACGAATACCGTCGGTATACACAAGGTGTTGTTGTTGATGAAAGCAGGAGATCCCGGATCCCAGGCGGTATATCCTCTGGCTTCAAAAGTATTCCGGATACCGCCGTTCGGAAAACTCGATGCATCGGGCTCTTGCTGTACCAGCATCCGGCCGTCGAAGGCTTCTATCATACTTCCGTTTTTTTGCAAATCAATAAACCCATCGTGTTTTTCTGCCGTAGCTCCGTTCAGGGGATGAAACCAGTGAGTGTAATGGGTTGCTCCCTTTTCTACAGCCCAGGCTTTCATCGCTGCAGCAACCTGATCGGCCAGTCCCCTGTCTATCGTCCCACCTTCTATCATCACCTTTTCCAATTTCTTGAAAGCTTCTATAGACAAATACTGACGCATTTTCTCTATGGTAAGTACATCACATCCGAAAATTTCAGATACCCGTCGCCGTTTTGGGACTTCTAAAGGTTTCCGATGAGCCAGCTCTTCTAATGCCGAGAATCTTATTTTTGCCATACAATCGATAAAAGATTAATTTTTTATATAACACCATTATTTTTCAGGGGCAAAAATAGAAAATAATACTATATTTTTACACATACCCCTCAAAATTACACACAAACACTTCAATTATCGAGAGTCTACACAAAATTGCGGAACGGATCTTCAGTCCGGTGGAGCCAAAATCCCGGATATACTTAGTTCATAAAGTCTGTAGACCCCTGCGGTGCACCTCCTTACCGGAACCTTCGGCTCCGATCGGTCGCTCCCGTAGCTGCTAAAAAAAGCCCACAAGGTTCAGGGACTTCATAAACCTTATGGACTTTCGACTTATTTATCCTACTTTTGCACAAACAGATATTCTCGACTATGAAAAAAATTGCCGCAATACACGATTTGTCAGGTTATGGCCGGGCCTCCCTGACAGTCGCCATCCCCATTCTTTCTTATATGGGGTATCAGGTTTGCCCTCTCCCCACGGCTATTTTATCCGCCCACAGCGAATACAAAGATTTCCGTAGCTTCGATCTAACCGACCAGATGCAGGGGATCATCGATCATTGGAAAGAACTGGACTTACATTTCGATGCTTTGTATTCGGGTTATCTGGCATCGGAAAAACAAATGAATATCGTATCCGGATTTTTCGATGATTTCAGTCAGGACGACAATTTCATCTTAGTCGATCCTGTTTTAGGAGACCACGGTAAACTCTATCCGGGGATGGATACCGGCATGATAACAGGGATGCGCGAACTGTGTAAAAAAGCGAATGTGATCACACCCAACCTGACGGAAGCGGCCTTTCTTTTAGATACGGCGCCATCTCCTCACACACCCCCGGCCGAAGCGATCGAATGGTGTAAAGCCCTCAGTAAACTCGGGCCGGAATATGTTATCATCACTTCGGCTCCGTCGGGAAATGAAAAAAAAGTGGCTACGCTCGCTTATAATAAGAACGACGAACGCCTGTGGCGGGTGAGCAGCGATTACGTTGCAGCCAGTTATCCGGGTACCGGTGATGCTTTTGCAAGTGTCATCACCGGTTGTCTGCTCAACGGCGACAGTTTACCTGAAGCGATCGAACGGGCTGTACACTTCATCAACATGGGAATCAAGGCTACTTTCGGGTATGCCCACAATCCTTTAGACGGGATGAACCAGGAAAAAGTGCTTCACTACCTGAATGAATCCCTGCCCTATTTCACTTACGAACTATTGCCCGGATGATCAAAGCGATTATTACCGATCTGGACGGTACACTTCTTCCCAGAGGCGGGAGCATCAGTGCCGATACCCTGGAAGCCTTCCGGCTAGCCGGGAATAAAGGATGTATCCGGATCATTGCCACAGGCCGCAACCTGTATTCCGCCCTCAAAATATTACCTGCCGGTTTTCCGATAGATTATCTGGTTTTCTCTTCCGGTGCCGGTACACTACGTTGGAGCGATCGCCGATTGCTGTCGGCTCATCACCTCAGTATGTCCGAGACCCGGGAAATAGCCTCTTATCTTTGGGAATATAATATCAATTTCACCATCCAACGGGAAATCCCGGATAACCATTATTTTTATTACACAACCCTTTACCCGATACATCCCGATTACCAAAAACGCCTGGCCACCTACCGGCCTTTCGGAAGCCCGATAGAATCACCGGCCGGCATACAGGGTAAAGCCACCCAATTCGTGATGATTCTCGATGCCCTGCAATTACGGTTACTAGAAAAAATCCGTTCGGATTTAGCCGGTTATTCCGTAGTACGCTCCACTTCGCCTTTAGACAACCGGGCGATCTGGCTGGAAATTTTTGCCGGCGGTATCCATAAAGGCAATAGCTGTCAAACTCTTTTAAAAAAACTGAATATCAATTGTAAAGAGGTTGCCGGACTAGGCAATGATTATAATGATATCGATTTTCTGGATATTTGTGCCGAAGCCTATTTGGTAGCCAATGCCCCGGTTAATTTACAAAGACACTATAAATTAGTAAGATCGGACAAAGAAGAAGGATTTACAGAATTTATATCCAAAGTATTATAATTCCAGAAACATTCCCGAAACTTTTTGTCAGAAAAAATTCACTTTATCATAGCCGAACGAACTTTCAGTTCTACCGGTAAAACTTTAGTTTTCCGATTCAGCTTCTCTGCCGAGAATCCGGAGTTTTTTTTGCCAGACCGAACTCAAGGTTCACCCGACTATGACAAAAGAAGCCAGCCTATAATACTTTCCCTTCCACTAACAACCGCTCCATATCTTTTTGCAGTTTAAACGCTTCTTCCCGTGCACGTACGGCAAAATTTTCTGTACGGTCGGCAAAAATAATGCCCCGGGAAGAATTGACTATCAAGCCACAATGTGCATTCATTCCATATTTTGCCACTTCTTCGAGACTTCCGCCCTGAGCTCCGACTCCCGGCACCAACAGAAAATGATCGGGCACGATCCGGCGGATTCCGGCCAGCATCTCGGCTTTTGTCGCTCCGACAACGTACATCATATTCCGGGCATTCCCCCAGTCCTGTGATTTTTCGAGTACCTTTTCATACAATTTCATCCCTTCGCTTTCAAAAAACTGGAAGTCATAAGCTCCTTTATTGGAAGTCAAGGCCAGAAGTACAACCCACTTTCCCTCATATTGCAGGAAAGGAGTCACCGAATCTTCTCCCATATAGGGAGCCACCGTGATCGAATCGAAAGCAAGAGTTTCCAGAAAAGCTTTGGCATACATCTGCGAAGTATTTCCGATATCCCCCCGCTTAGCATCCGCAATAGTAAAAATATCCGGGTAACTCGTCCGGATATAGTGTATAGTCTTCTCCAGACTTTTCCATCCTTCGACACCCCGGCTTTCATAAAAAGCGATATTGGGTTTATAGGCGATAGCCACCTCGGCCGTCGCATCGATAATGGCTTTATTAAATTCAAAAACAGGATCTTCCAACTGTAGCAAATGCGGGGGAATCTTAGCGATATCCGAGTCTAAGCCGACACAAAGGAAGGATTTCTTTGCCTTTATCTGTTCAAATAATTGATTATAATCCATATGATTTAATTGTAAATGATAAATCGTACATTTCTACAGTCCGCTTTCTTTCAAACGCTCGGTATTTTCTTCGATCTGCAGTTTTTCGATAATCTCGTCGATTTCGCCGTCCATCACAGCCTGTAAATTATAAAGTGTAAAGTTGATCCGGTGATCGGTTACCCGTCCTTGCGGATAATTATAGGTACGGATTTTAGCAGAACGGTCACCTGTACTGACCATCGTCTTGCGTTTAGCCGAAATGTCGTCGATGTATTTCTGATGTTCTTTATCATAGATAAAAGTACGCAAACGGGAAAGTGCCCTTTCTTTATTCTTCGGTTGATCCCGGGTTTCGGTACATTCGATCAGGATTTCTTCGGCCACACCGGTATTGGGATTTTGCCAGACATACCGCAGCCGGACACCGGATTCCACTTTATTCACATTCTGTCCTCCTGCTCCTCCCGAACGGAAAGTATCCCATTTGATCGCCCCCTCGTTGATTTCCACTTCAAAAGCCTCGGCTTCAGGCAATACCGCCACGGTAGCTGCCGAAGTATGCACCCGTCCCTGTGTCTCCGTAGCAGGAACCCGTTGCACCCGGTGCACTCCCGATTCATATTTCATAATGCCGTACACACCTTTACCGGTAACGCTGGCCACGATTTCTTTGTATCCTCCGGCAGTTCCTTCATTGGCATTGGTCACCTCGACTTTCCACCCCTTACGCTCACAAAATTTCGCATACATCCGGAACAGGTCGCCGGCAAACAGACAGGCTTCATCTCCTCCCGTTCCTCCCCGGATCTCGAGTATAACATTCTTACTATCGTCCGGATCTGCGGGTACCAGTAACAACTTCAATTCCTGCTCCATACCCGGCAATTTATCTTCCAGCTCTTCGATCTCCATTTCAGCCATTTCGCGAAGTTCTTTATCCTCTTCGTGCAGCAGAATATCTTTCGATTCCTCGACACTAAGCAGGGCCGCCTTAAACTTATCGGCAGTTCGGGTGATTGTCTCCAACTCCTTATACTCCTTGGTCAACCTCACATAGCGCTCCATGTCCTGAATCACTTCAGGATCGGTGATCAACTGTCCGATCTCCTTAAAACGGATATAATAAGTCTCTAATTTTTCTAATAATGGATGATTCATTTACCCTTTTTTATGATTTGGCACAAAAGTAAGAAATAGTTTAGAAAGTTCATAAAGTTTAGAAAGCCAACCCGATTTTTCATTTATGCTTCGGATCTGCAGATGCTGAAATCCACATCAGCCGCATATGATCTACCGTCTCTACCAGAGGATAGAAATGAAAATCCGGATAAAGGCTGAGTATCCTGGCGTTCGAATATCGTGAACAATGTTGAGACGACCGGGCAGTCTCACGGGTAAAAGCAGGCTTAGATCCGGAAAGGTATCCCCAACAGGCCAGCATCCTCCATACCAGTTCGGTCATCCAGGGTGCAAGATTCCACCAGGGAGGCTGTACTCCATTCACCCGGGCTATAGCTGTAAAAAGTTCCTGATAAGTATAATTTCCTCCATTCAACACAAAACGTTCCCCACTCACCAAAGGATCTTCACACAACCGGATCATCAATTCGCACACATCCCGGACATCCACATATCCGGTCATACCCCGCGTATAAAAAGGAATTCCTTTAGCAGCGGTAAAAAACAATCGTGCACTACTGCGATGCCACATACCCGCCCCCAGAATCACCGACGGACATACGATAACTGCATTCAATCCATAACCGATATATTTCCGGATCAGTTTTTCAGCAGCCGTTTTACTTTGAGAATAAACCGAATGCTCTCTACCGGCGATAACAGGTGTATCCTCGTCGATCAAATCTTCCGGTTGCCGGGCATCACCAAGGGCTGCGATCGAACTGACATAACAAAGCCTCACCTGATATTCCAGACACAGAGCCGCCACGTTTTCAGTCCCTTGCAGGTTGGTATTCATCAGATGCATCCGATCCGTCCCCGAAAAAGACACCACAGCAGCACAGTGATAAACATAGTCAGCCCGCCGGACATATTCGGCCAGCCCCTCCTTTTGCACCACATCCCCTTCGACCCAATTGATCGTGTTCCAATATTTTTCACCGTCAGGATACTGTAAAAATACAGCCCGGGAATCTTCCAGCCGGCTCTGTTTTCTACGCAATGCCGAAACCGAATGGCCTGAAACAGCCAAAAAATACAATAAATGGCTACCCAATAATCCGGTTGCACCTGTCACAAAAACCATACGTTTACTTATTTGAATAATCGAGTCGACGACTCAACAACTATACCGACCAATGAAAACGAACCGACTTTTCCAAATGTTCGTTCAGACTATAATAAACGGGACAAGTCTGTGCCACCCGCTCCAAAACAATCCGGTCTTTGGCAGAATAAGCTTTCGCAGGCATAAAAATATCGATTCCGATTCTTACAATACGCCGGGGCTCTGTCCCCATAGTCTTCGTTATCTCCATCTCTGTACCTTCCAGATCGATGTTATGCTGACCGGCATAAATCCCCATGGTAGTCAATATACAAGAACCTAAAGCAGCAGCACACAAATCGGTGGGTGAAAAAGCTTCCCCTTTACCACAATTATCGACCGGAGCGTCGGTCATCATCTTCGTACCGCTCGCCACATGTTCACACTCCACACGGAGTTGTCCCAAATATTTTGCTTTCATTGTCGCCATAACACATTCTTTTTATATTATTACTGAAATTAGTCTAATCCAATCCTTATCTTTTTAACGAATCCTTCATTAAATCGTTATTCTTTCTATTCAAACACCTGAATCGCTTCCTTTACATGTTCAATCTTTAAATCAGGCCCGATCACCAAAATCAAATCGAAGCGCACCTCAGCCCGAATCCCTTTCGCTTTAATATAGGCATCCGTCGCTATACGGATATTTCTTCTCTTGCGGTAATCCAACAGTTCCTCGGGATGTTCTTCCGGCAAATCACGGGTTTTCACCTCTACAACCACCAACAGATCCCCTTTCAGGCAAATAACATCCAATTCCCGGTGTTTTAACCTCCAGTTGCGTTCTAAAACAACATATCCCTCCCGCACCAAATATTCAACCGCCTTCTCCTCTCCCTTCCGCCCCAAATCATTATGAGCTGCCATGATTTATTTTACTTTTTCCAAATATAAACAAAAAAACAATACCGTCTTCTCTTTCATTTACAAAAGAGTACAAATTCAAATTTAGCCAAACGCTTTTTGATTTGTGAACAAAAATGACTACCTTTGTAAGGTTTTTGGGAAAAAGTAGTTATGGCGAAGAAAAAGATTCTTTTTATATCTCAAGAGATCATGCCTTATTTACCTGAATCGGAAATGGCCCATATCGGCCGTTACTTACCTCAGGGGATTCAGGAAAAAGGCAAAGAAATCAGGACATTCATGCCGCGTTATGGATGTATTAACGAAAGACGTAACCAGCTTCACGAAGTGATTCGCCTGTCGGGAATGAATTTGATCATCAATGACACAGACCACCCGTTGATTATCAAGGTAGCCTCTATCCAATCTGCCCGGATGCAGGTATATTTTATCGACAATGAAGACTATTTTCAACGGAAACATGTGATTACCGATGAAAAAGGGTCTTTCTTCCCGGACAATGACGAACGGGCGATCTTTTTTACCAGAGGAGTATTCGAAACGGTAAAAAAATTAAGATGGGCTCCGGACCTGATCTATTGCCAGGGCTGGTTCACCGCTTTAGTGCCTCTGTATCTGAAAAAGGAATACAACGAAGATCCGATATTCGCTCATTCTAAAGTAGTATATTCTACCTATAATGACCAGTTCGGTGGCACCTTAGACCAGGATTTTCAAAAGAAAGTATTGAGTGAAAATATTACTTCGGAAGACGTACGTATCCTGAGCGAACCGACCCATACGAACGTCAATAAACTGGCTTTCGATTATTCGGATGGGATTATTTTCAATAGCTCTAATGTCGACCCGGAACTAAAGGCTTATGCGACACAAAGCGGCAAACCGGTGACAGAATACACCACTCCGGAAGAATACATCGAAAATTACGCCACCTTCTTCGATCAGATTCTGGAAAGTCCGGCAAAAAAATAATTTTATCAGTTATAAAAATAGGGAAACGATCGTTTCCCTATTTTTATCTTCTTTTTATTTCTTCATCAACGCTTGTTGCCATTTCCAGGCATTGGCCAGAGTTTCTTCGATAGGAACTTCGGCTTTCCATCCCAATTCCTGATTAGCCAGGGTAGTATCTGCCCATACTTTCTCGATATCTCCGGCCCGTCGTCCTACGATTTTGTAGTTTACTTTTTCGCCGGTAGCTTTTTCAAAAGCTTTGATCAAACCCAATACCGAAAGCCCGTTTCCTGTTCCGATATTGAAATATTCGTAATTGGCTTTATTTTTTCCGTCGAGTAAACGCCGGATAGCCACAACGTGAGCTTTCGCCAAATCGACCACATCGATATAATCCCGGATCGGAGAACCGTCGGGCGTATTGTAATCATCCCCGAAGACACTCAATTGCGGACGGATACCTGCCACCGTCTGGGTCAGGAAAGGAATCAGGTTATTCGGTACACCGTTAGGCAATTCCCCGATCAGAGCAGAAGGATGAGCACCGATCGGATTGAAATAACGCAGTGCCAATAAGTTCATGCCAGACTCTACTTTCGCAAAGTCCCGCATAATATCTTCACACATCGCTTTTGTATTTCCATAAGGAGATTCGGCTTGTTTACGGGGTGTTTGTTCGGTAACCGGCAAAACATCGGCTTGTCCATACACCGTACAGGAAGAGGAGAAGACGAGATTCTTTACTCCGAACTCACGCATTCCGGCAATGACATTCATTAATGAATTCAGGTTATTCCGGTAATATTCCAAAGGTTTCTGCACCGATTCGCCCACAGCCTTCAAAGCGGCAAAATGGATAACCGCTTTTATATCCTGATGCCGGCGAAAGAAATCGCGCACCTGTTCTCCTTCTGTCAGATCGATCTGTTCAAACTCAGGCCGGATGCCTGTAATCTTTTCAATTCCGTCTAATACGCCGATATTGGAATTACACAAATTATCCACAATAACGACATCATATCCATTCTGTTGCAACTCCACCACGGTATGCGAACCGATATAGCCGGTCCCCCCTGTTACAAAAATCTTCATAAGGCTAAAAATTTATTGTTTTATTCTGTATTTCATGCAAAGTAAGTAATAAAATATTAAAATTGGTCGCTTCAACAGGGTGAAATTAATTTTTTCGGGTTATTGGCGGATATCCGTTTTTTTCTTACTTTTGTACTATGCATAAATTTATTGAATACATATCCGATTTGCTATTTTTACACGATTGCGTAATCATTCCGGACTTCGGGGGATTTATCTGCAACTATAAAAGTGCTTATATCGACGACGAGAGTGGTTTGATTTGCCCACCCTCTAAGGATATTTTATTCAACCGTAACCTGACCCACAATGACGGATTGTTGGTCAGTTGGATTGCCGGCAAAGAAAATATCAGCTATGAGAAGGCTACTTCCCAGCTGATGCTTTTCTGCGAAGACCTGAAAATTCGGCTAAACCAACGACAACGGATCGCTTTCGGAGACATCGGTGTATTTTTTACAGACCGCCGTTTTAATATCATTTTCGAACCCGGAAAACATAATTTTTTTGCAGAAACCTTAGGAATGGAGCCACTTCCAGTGGTGAAGGTCGGTTTATCCGATAAAATAAAACCCGCCGTATCGGGTACCAGCAGGTCAACCCAAAACCCGGATATTCCCAAATATATCAATTTAGAATCTTCCGGTAATATTCTGCACCGTCTTTTGAAATATGCTCTAGGAGCGACAGCTATCGCAGGTATCGTCATCATTACCCAACTGGATTTCTTCCACACGGCTTCCGATCCGAACCGGGATGTGAATAGTTCCGGCGTACAACCGGTCATTCCTGCTATTCAGTCATCTGCATCCGGAAAAATCACTTGTAACAAAGTAATTTCCCCTTCGCAAGACTACGTTGACTACGATCCGGTCAACGATTTGAAGTGGTAATTTTTATCAAAGCCTCTACGACAGAAAAAAGGATATATAGGGGGATGATAAAAATGAGAATCCCCTTTCCCCAAATACCTGCCGATATAATCAAACATATAAAATAGCAATAACGAATCTTATTCTCCCGCCAGCCGAATCCCGAAATCTTCAACGAAAACATCGGTAATTCACTGATCAAAAGAATAGACAGGATAAGGGCACTGCTTGCCAATACCCCCGGCTTTCCGAACAAGGTCATATAGAGTTCCGGAGTATAATAACTTCCGAAAACCAGGCATACCCAAAACAATGCATTAGCAGGCGTAGGCATACCGATAAACGAAGTGGCCTGACGTACATCGAGATTAAATTTAGCCAAGCGGTAAGCCGAGAAAGGAGCGATCACGACCGGCATGACAGCTGTAATCTGCTGTCCCAGCGTCCAGGTGGCAAAATGCAGGAAATCACCTCCCGGTAATTCTCTAACGATCAGAAAATACGCCAGAATAGCAGGAGCAACCCCGAAACTGACCATATCGGCCAGCGAATCGAGTTCTTTCCCTATCTCCGACTTGACATGCAACAGACGGGCGGTCATCCCGTCGAAAAAATCGAAAACCATCCCCACCAGGATCAGGATAGCAGCAGCGGTCAACAGTCCGTACATAGCCAGAAAGATAGCCAGCGTACCGGAAATAACATTCATACAAGTGATCAGGTTGGGGATTTGTTTTCTCATAACTAATATATTAATAATTTCAATCGATATTTCCGTAAAAACGTAAAGTCAACTCAGGATTGGCAGGTGCATTACTAATCACACTGATTAAACAAGTCACCTTCCCGGCATCGGCTCCTGATTTCGTATTCACCTTCAAAGCAGCCGCTTCTCCCGGTTTCAGTTCCTTCCGGGTCATTTCGACAGTTACCCGCTCATCGTTGGAATATATACGATGAATCGTCAAAGGAGTTTGGCCGGTATTTTTTATCTGATAAGTACAGGAAACCACTTGAGCAGCAGGAGTATGCCCGAAGTTATGATATCGTTTGTCCGCTTCAATCCGAGGGGCTGTCGCCGGATCGATATTTTTAAAGTCTTCTTCGATGAAGACCGAAACCGGCAAGGTGTATTTTTTCCCCTCGACCACCATCGTCACCTGCTCTTTATTCAATCCATATTCACCGTTCATCGCCGTATTATAGGCCGCCTTGATCGTCGCTTTCCCTTTATCGGGAATAGGCTGAGGCTCGATAGCCATTTTAATATAAGCCGGTAAGTCCGTAAAAGAAACGGCAACTGATTTACCGGCATTGTTGAAAACTCCCACAGACATACTTTTCACCTCTCCTTTGTGCACTTTCATCAAAGAGATATGCTCCAAAGGCAAACGTAAACCGGAAGCCAGCTCATAAGGATAATCATCGAGCACTGTCCGGGCTTTCCCCTCGACTGTACCTTTAATCTTCAGTTCCACTACAGTCGGTTTAGCATTCGAATATACCGTTATTGTCTTATCGAAAAATCCCGGCCGGTCTTTCGGATCGAAAGTAGCCTTCACAAACCCTTTCTGTCCGGGTAAAACCGGTTGTCTACTCCACTGCGGAGAAGTACAGCCACACGAAGATTCTACATTTTTGATCAATATCGGAGCAGTCCCGGCATTCACAAACTCAAAATCATAAGAAACAGCTCCATTCACTTCCTTAATCGTCCCGAAATCATGTGCCCGGTTACTGAAGTTGATCACAGCTTGCGAAAAAGTTGCCAAAGAGGCAAACAGAAAAACAATCGATAAAAGCACTTTCATATCACAAAAATTAGCATAAAACAACATACACTCACTCAAAAATATACATACATCAAATTCTCTTTTCTTTTATGAATTCGGAATACGAAAATAATTCTTTTTACCGAGGATTTCGATGATTCAAGAATAAATTTTAACTTCGTTAGCTCAAAACCACCTGAAAATATAGTTTGAATTGTAAATAAAGCTTTATGATAAATATACCCCCTGAGCTGCTCACGAATGCCCGAATGCATTATACCTATTTGCACGAACATCCGGAACTAAGCTTTGCAGAAGAACAGACCGCAGCCTATATCCGCCGTACTCTTGACTGCCTGCAAATTCAGTATACCAACGCAGGCCCGACAGGGATCATCGGTTTTCTGCCCGGTAGAGACACTTCCCGGACAATTGCCTTACGGGCAGACTTCGACGCCCTGCCGATCTCCGAAAAGGAAGATCATCCTCTTATTTCCCGTAACCCGGGCATTATGCATGCCTGTGGGCACGATCTGCACACGGCCGTCTTATTGGGAACGGCAGAAATACTGGCCACCCGGTCACTGCCCTTTAACCTGATGTTCATCTTCCAACACGGAGAAGAGGTTTTGCCCGGCGGAGCCCGGGATATCATCGGAAATGTTTTTTTCCAAACCCATCTTCCGGAGTGGATCATCGCTTTACATGCAGAACCGGACCTTCCGGTCGGCCAGCTCGGCATCTGTCCGGGTCAATATATGGCCTCGGGAGACGAGATATCCATCACCCTGCACGGCCCGGGAGGACATGCCGCCTTACCCGACCAATCGGCAGACCTGATCCTGATCGCTTCCCATATCGTCGTGGCTCTGCAGCAGATTACCAGCCGGAACGCCTCTCCCTTCATTCCTTCCGTCCTGACTTTCGGTCATTTCAGATGCCACAGCATGATGAACATTATCCCCAAAGAAGTCCGGTTAGAAGGGACTTTCCGCACTTTCGACGAAACCTGGCGCCAAGAGGCTAAAACCCGTATCCGCCGGATAGCCACAGCGATTGCCGAAAGTATGGGAGCCCGCCCGGCGATAGAAATAATCGAAGGGTACCCCTGTCTCTGTAATCAGCCGGAAAAAGCAAAACAAGCGATCGAAACATTAAAAACAGAATTCGGAGAAAAACAAGTGATCCGGTTGAGCCGGCGCATGACCACGGAAGATTTCGCCCGTTACAGCCAAATCCTCCCTGCAACATTCATCCGCTTGGGCGTAAGTTCGACTACCCACTCTGCGGGGAAACTGCATACCCCCGAATTTTTCCCGGACCTAGCCGCTCTGGAAACCGGTATCCGTGCCTTATGTTCGCTCATTCTTAATAACGATTAACTATGCCCAAATTTCTGATCATCCGTTTTAGCTCGATAGGCGATATCATTCAATGTATGGGAATCATCGACGGTATCCGGGAACATTTTCCCGATGCAGAAATCCATTGGATCGCCCGAAAAGATATGTCTTCTTTCCTGGCCATGGACAAGCGCATCGGTAAAATATGGGCTTTCGATAAAGCACTCGGCCTTAAAGGCCTGTTAAAAATCGCCCGGCAACTCCGGGAGGAGCATTACGATTATATTTATGACGCCCATAGTAATATCCGGTCTAATATCTTAAGACTAAAATTATTACCCTGGTGGAGCAAAGGTCCGCATTTCACCCTGCGTAGCAAAGAACGCTGGAAAAGGTTTTTACTTTTCAATTGGGGTATCAATCGGTTTCCCTGGCCTTTCCGGGGTGTCGTTTCTTACCGGAAACCACTTTTAAAATGGGGGATCGACCGTTTCCCGGATACTTACGACGACTGGTATTTCCCGGAAAATTTCCCGGAAAAGCTGAATTCCCGTATACAGGCCCATACGATTACCCTTGTCCCTTCTGCCAACTGGATAAAGAAAAGATGGCCGGTCGAACATTGGAAAAAGCTGATCACCTTACTATCGGAATACCACTTTCTGATCCTGGCGGGTCCGGACGATACCTTCTGCGAAGAAATCAGGACCGAAGCTCCTGAACGGGTAGAAAACCTGGCAGGTAAAACAACCTTATTGGAATCCTGCTACCTAATTCACCGTTCCCATATCGTCGTCAGTGCCGACACCGGTTTCATGCATGCCGCCGATCTCTTCCGAATCCCGACTCTGGCCCTTATCGGCCCGACCGCTTTCGGTTTTCCCACCGGTCCGACCGCCGAGATATTCGAGACCGCCTTGTCGTGCCGGCCATGTACGAAAGATGGAAGCGGGAAATGTAAAAAAGGTGTTTACCAGCAATGTATGGTAGATATCCGCCCGGAAACCATCGCAACCCGTATCCGGCAACTCCTGCCTATAAAGTGACAGGAGAAGCCGTCCGCATTTTTATCCGCATCCGGGTCTTGCGTTTTTTCAGGGTTTCCAAAGTCAGCCCCATAATCCGGGCCATGGTTTTATTATCCAACTGCATTTCACACATCAGTAATAACAACACATCCTGAGTAGAAAATCCGGCGTATTTATCCAATAAATCCCGGACATATTCTTTTTTATTGTGACTAAAAATCTCGATCAGTTCCCTAAAATACAATTCTTTCTGCTTCTTGACCAGATTCATATACTTGTCATAAAACTCAGGAATTTTCAGATTTATTTTATACTCCAGCATCAGATAACCGACATCCATCGCCGTATTGATATTAGCCAACTGTACCATATCCCGGAGCGGAATCACTACCCTGCCTTTATCCTGAACTTCCTTTTGCCGTTTCCGTTTTTTCTCCATCCAATACCACACTCCGGCCATACTCCCTTCCCCCACGACAAATCCAATCAAAATCCACACCCAAATCATAGACGACACCAATTTGAAATTATGCTCTTACAATATCCAATATAATGAAAAATTCCGTACCGACCCCTACTTCGCTCACAAAACCGATCTCCCCGCCCATACTTTCGATAATCCGTTTACAGATAGCCAACCCCAATCCCATGCCACTGGATTTGGTGGTAAAATTCGGCTGAAAGATTTTCTCCCGAAGATTTTCCGGTATGCCTTGCCCATTATCGCGGATACGGATTTCCACTTTCCCCTCTTTTTTACGGACTGTGATCCTGATAACTCCCTGCCGGCCTTCGGGGATACTCTGTTCTGCATTTTTCAACAGATTGATCAACACCCGCCTCATCTGTTCCCTGTCGGCCAATATCCGGATCCCTTCCTCCACATCACATTCCAATTCTTCTGTATTATTTTTGAAAAGCAACGAGCAGTTGCGTACTAACTCATCTACTTCGAAAGTCTCATTATGTGCCTCGGACATCTTGGCAAAATCAGAGAAAGCAGAAGCAATGGCAGCCATATTATCGATTTGCTCGATCAACATGCCGGAAATGGCTCTGAAACGTTCCTTAAATTTCTCCGTATCTTCCATCTGCAAAGAACGCAGCATAAACTGGATATTCAACTTCATCGGAGTCAGCGGATTTTTAATTTCATGAGCAATCTGCCGCGCCATTTCACGCCAGGCACTCTCTCTTTCCGATTTTGCCAGCTGCACAATACTTTCATCCAGCTTATCCACCATATTGTTGTATTCTTCCACCAAGCGGCCGACTTCATCGGCATGGTTATAAACAATTTTCTCATTTTTCCCTCCGACATGCATTTTCTTCAATTTATCGTTCAGCATCTGCAAAGGCCGGGTAACACGTTCCGCCACCAAACCGGATAAAATAAAAGCCAGGACCATCATCACAATAGCGATATTCACCGTGATGACTACCATAATAATAATATCCAGATTCAGTTCGTCATTTTGAGCGAAATAAGGGATATTCAGTATATAAGATTTTCCATTGTCCAATACCAGCGGCATATAAGCCGACATATAAGTCAGTTCGCCCACTTTCCCGTTTGCGATATAACTGGTCACCCCGAGCTTTTCGATCTGTTTCAAGGCTTCAGGATCGACCAAAGTACCCTCGAATCCATATTCAAAAATTTCCGGGCGCGAAGTAGCTATCAATTTCCCTTGTCTGGAGTAAATATTGATATCGATCAGCAGTAATTCGGACATATCGGATAGCCGGCCCGTAACTTCGGGACATTTACGGGCATCCACACAAGGCAAACGCTCTAATTCTTTATTGACATATTTCAGCAATTCGATCGCTTTAGCATTATGCCGCCCTTTAAAACTCACGGTATTCATATAAATACTCAAGGCTGTCAGGATAACAAAAAGGATAAAAATCAAAGATATAATACTGTTTTTTATCCGGGCCCTCAATGTACCTCGCCTGAAATTGATATTCCGGTTAACATTAAAAAACAAACCATAGGAAGAAATCAATATACAAACGAAGAAAGCATACAACACATTCATGTAATAAAGAGCGAAAGTATTCTCATGCAAACTGATGACCAGGGTACTGTTGTTGTCCACAGGGATCAGCATATGCGAATATTTGTCTTTATTGAACAGGTCGAAATTACGGGCATCTTTACCGAATGCCGATAATTTTTTATAATACACAAAATTTCCCGAAGAAGACACCAACTCCCCATAGCTATATTTAGCATAGGAGTAAAAATAACCGTCCTCTTTCCCATCGGCAGATTTACGGGATAGGATTTGCGGATACCCTATGCCTTCGTCGTCCTTGACTGCATCGAAACGAAGATAAAGATTTACTTCCCCGAAACGATATCGCCCGATATAAGTGACATATCCATCAAAAACACCGATGGAATAGAAACCGGAGTCGTCGATCCGGTGCCCGTTTTTACGTATAATCCATTCGAAATACTCCCGGCATCCCCATTGTTCGCGGGTATCGGTCAGCCAAAGACTGTCACCGGCACGGCAAAAAGTGATTTCGCAAGAATAATTATATCCTCTCAAATCTAATAGCTCTCCACTCAACAAAGCTTCCGCTTCCTGTTCCTCACCAACCTCGATCCATCCTTTCAGTTCCTCCGAACCGCGTATGACCCGATCGATCTCCACCAACCGCTTTTCGAAATTATAATCCCTTTCTTCTATCAGCTCGGTGGCATAGTTCATACGCTGGCGTTGCTCTTTATAGCTTTCATATTTTTTAGTCACCATCACCACATAGATGGATAATAAAAATATGACAAGGATATAAATACTTCTTTGTATATCCCGCTTCAATAAATACCTGTTAACAGCCAGTAAAACCGTAACGATCCAGATAAAAAAACAATCCCAGAAGTTCGTATATAAACTGAACATATAACTGACCAGACTCAACAGAACACACATGTAAGTGACGACTTTAATCACCGTTATGAACGACATCATGTGCCAGAAAACAGAAACAGCACCATAGATAGTGATCACGATCACCAATCCTCCCATAATAATCGCGACAAACGAAAGAATAGAAGAGAGCCCCACATGTACCAACTGCGCGATATTCAAATGAATATCCATATTTTCCACCACCAGATCGATGGAAAAATTGAAGAAATCGACATATAGAAAAATCAGAAAAATAATCCCACCAGTGAAAAGGTAACGATAATGCAACAGTTTCTCATCCTGGTAATTAATCCGGATATTCGACAAAGTGATATAACAAACCTGAAAAATACAGAAAGTAGTCAATAATAAATCACCGATAGAAGTAATAAATATTTTTTTAGAAAAAGTCTCATCGAAAATCGGCAGACGATAAATAGTAGGAGGCAGACGAAAGGCTTGCATAAAATAGCGCAAACCGGCCAGAAATAATATAAATCCGGCAAAATAAAGGAGTTGTCTTTTCCAGCAATCCGTATGTTTCAATACCAAATCATACACATAAAACAAACTCAGGAAAAACAGCAGATAGAAAGAAAGCAACAGATAATTGGAAGCCCGTTCTTTGTAATGATCGCCATAAACGATAAAAAACAAGCCCATACCGTCCTTATCAGTGATCAAATGTCCCTGTTCAACGGTGACTGTAGAGATTTCTACCTGCCCGATATTCTCTTCACTAATATTCAGAAACTTTCCGAAATTGTTTTTGATGTATTTACCGGTATAGGGATAGTCGTCTTTGATCCGCAATAAGGCATAATAATCGATATCTTTATATCTTTTCCTCCGGATTTCGTAATAGGTATTTCCGATCTTCGTGAAATTTCTCCCACTGGTCAGCAATTCGGATAAATGCCGATCTCCGATAATTTCGTTCGTCCAAAAGAAAACCCTGCCCTCCCGAATCCCGACAAAGATAAGATCCTCCTCCCATTCCTCGGAGTCGATATCTACGCTGTCTCTAAAAGTCGCCAATAAATGATCCGCTTTGCGTTCCTGTTCATGCAAACGGCTTTCGAAGCGTTCCACCCAGGTATTCTCATCCTGCCGATAGAAAAGATATTCCGTCAGCGCTGTCGCCATCAGCAACAACACAGCACCAAACAAAACGATAAACGCCTTCCGCTTCATATGCTCATTTATTCTACTTCCCGGTTTTATTCATGATGATAAGGCTCTCCCTTCATAATGGTCATCGCCCGATAAATCTGCTCGGCAAAAATCATCCGGACCATCTGATGCGAGAAAGTCATTTTCGATAAAGACAACAGCTCATCAGCCTTTCGGTAGACCGCTTCCGAAAAACCATAAGGTCCTCCGATCACAAAAACCAACCGCTTTATCCCATTCAGCATCTTTTGTGCCAAAAAAGCAGAAAATTCGCCGGAACCGTACTGTTTTCCCCGTTCATCCAGCAAAATCACATAATCGGTCGGCAAGAATTGTTCCAATAGCAACAAACCTTCTTTCTCCTTTTGCAATGCCTCACTCATATGTTTGGTATTCTTGACATCCGGCAAGACTTTCATCTCATACCCCACATATTTCCTCAACCGTTTTTCGTATTCTTCAATTCCCGCCCGAATATAATCCGCATCTGTTTTCCCAATAACCAGCAAACAAATTTTCATAGTTCTCTAAATCTACCCGATAAAACATTCCAACCCACCGACCAAGCCATTTCCATCCAACGAAAATAACATTTTTTTCCTACATCTTTTGTATAAAACAGAAATTTATCCCTATATTTGCACCCGTCAAAAGATTCGCGGTTTTTTGGTGCATGAAAAATGCAGGTCCCATAGCTCAGTTGGTTAGAGCACCTGACTCATAATCAGGGAGTCCTTGGTTCAAGCCCAAGTGGGACCACAAAAATAAAATCCAATCATCTAAAAATCAGATGATTGGATTTTTAATTATACATATTTGTGAAACATGAAACGAAAATAAGCGGCTCTAACCAGCCGCTTATACACACAATAAAGACAGATGATCAGTTTCCGGAGGGTTGTTTGGTCAAGAATCAATTTTCATAGAAAATTTCATATTCATATTTTTCCCCATCTTCATCTATAATGACTTTGGTAATGTAATTATCTTTTACTTCATATTTAAAAGAAACTGAATATTCGTATTTTCCATCTTCATCATCTATCCCACTTACTTTTACTTTCTCTGGCAGATAAACAGAACGTTTTCCGGTAATATCATAAAGGAAAAGGTCTTCAATATTTTCAAAGTAATCCGCAAGAATTATTCCAAACAAGTCTAAATTCAAATTGTTAAGTTGTTGATCATATGTAAAATCAAGCAACGCATATACATTATCAAATTCCTCATCTATCCATTTATATTGAGTCAATTTGCCTCCAACGTAAATAAAATTTTCCGTGGTCGGATATTCACTTTCAATAATACCTTTTATTTGACTTAAATAATCTCCCCCATATTCGAAGGCAAATTCATCGAATTCTTCATAAATGGGATAGGTCTTTTTGTAATGCTTGGCTTTCCCGTTTTCTAACGTATATGTTTCGGTCTGTTTATCACCTCCAATTTCTTTAATTACCAATTGGTTAGAAGAATAGGTACATGTTGACATATAAGGTTCTGTTTCTCCGTCTTCGGTCACCTTTAAAGATACAATTCGTCCTTTGTCATCATAAGAAAATTCATAGATATTTTTTCCTATACCCTTAAGTGCATCCTCATCTTCAAAAGATTCAATTATTTTACTGATTTTTCTCGGCAGGATTTCAACA
>NZ_LARE01000134.1:0-1858 GCF_000980245.1 Odoribacter sp. N15.MGS-14 | reverse complement strand
CAAAGCATCCTCATTCATTTCGGCATACAGATAAGCCCTCGCCTGCAAAGCTTTGACCGCATAATAATTCAGACGTAATGAACGGTATCTCCAAAAATCCTCTTCTTCTGTCGCACCATCGGATAACAAAGGCCCTTCTTCTATGATCGGATCTTTAGCAAGCCGGTCTTCTGCTTCTTTCAGATCGGCAATCACATACTCCATCACTTTAGAAGCTGGCAACAGATCCGAGCCAGACAAAGAAAATTGTGTGTTATAACAAATCGACTTATCTTCCTTGTGAGTTTTATATACCGGACCGAATAAACGCAGTAAATCAAAATGCAAAAATGCACGCAAAGCATAGGCTTCCCCGGTAATCAAATCATAACTATCTCCGGTAAACAAATCTTTATGTGAATCAGCATTTTTCAATAATTTATTCACATTGGCAATCAAGGCATATGCTTTTTCCCAAATCCGGGAACCGCATTTCTTAGCATAATCGGTGGTATAATCGAATTCTGCCAGATGATATTGGTTTGTTAATGTTCCCATAGAGCTGAATTTATACCGTTGTGCCAATATCTCGACCGTATTCACCAACAATTCATCCCCATACAAATCGGCATGATTCAGTTCCACATATATACCGTTCAAGGCTTGTCTGAATCCGGCTTCTGTCGAGTAAAGCTGATCTTCGGACATCCGGTCTACCGGTTTTACATCCAACCAGTCCGTACAGCTGAAATTCAGCAATAGGACAATAGCTAAAATTATTGTTGCTATATATCTCTTGATATTCATAATTCACAGAATTAAAAAGTTACAGACACTGATGCAGATACGGTTCGGGCAAACGGATAGTCGATACCCCGCTCTTCCTTAACACTTGATTTTCTAAAAATATCGTTCATATTCGCTTGAAGTCTTAAGGCAGAAAATCCGATTTTTTCAATCCATTCCTTCGGGAAGTCATATCCGACAGAAAAAGATTCTCCTTTTAAAAAATTCTCTGTTTTGACAAAACGGGAAGACATCGGCGTCGTCTCAGTCAGAGAAATTTTCTTAAACCGGGCATGTTGTCCGGGCTTTTCCCAACGATCGTATAACGCACGTTTATCCTGATTGTATTTCAGATTTGTCTCGGATATATTTTCTACCTTGGAGTACAAAGCTTTATTGAATACATCTCCTCCCAGGCTATAACGCAAATGAACGGAAAAAGAAAAACCTTTATAATATAAGGTACTTCCGATCACTCCTTCTACATCCGGCTCGGAATCACCCACTTTCACCTCATCTTTGGTATCATAAGTATAGGAATAAGTACCGTCTTTTTTCACGAAAACTTCCTGTCCGTTTGCCGGGTCGATTCCCAAAGAACGTACAGCCCACAAAGCCGTAGGACTTCCTCCGTCATAATAACGGTCCAGACTGGAGTTTTTATTTTCCTGGTTAAACTGATCCAGACTATTCCCGATATTCCGGTATTCTGCCTTCTGATGGCGGAAATTCAGACTCAATGTCCAATTAATCCGATCTTTCGGCCGATAGATCGGGGAATATTTCACTGTACCGCTAAACCCTGTATTCCACTGTTCCCCCATATTGGTTGTGACCGTTTTGGTTCCGACAGAAGAAGGGACGCTGATGACTGCCAACAAAGGATCTGTCTTTTTCTGGTAATAATCGAAATTAATATTAAACCGATTATTGAAAAAAGACAGGTCGGCACCGATATTTTTGTCTATCGTTTTCTGCCATTTTAAATCGGGATTCCCTAAAGCATCGATCAGCACACTAGTCCCGAAATTATTAGAAATCCAGTTATTGAAAGAATAAGTAGTATACGAACGGTATGCATCGAAATTCTGAT
>NZ_LARE01000194.1:0-569 GCF_000980245.1 Odoribacter sp. N15.MGS-14 | reverse complement strand
TCCACCTGGGGAGTACGCCGGCAACGGTGAAACTCAAAGGAATTGACGGGGGCCCGCACAAGCGGAGGAACATGTGGTTTAATTCGATGATACGCGAGGAACCTTACCCGGGTTTGAACGCATTCGGACCGAGGTGGAAACACCTTTTCTAGCAATAGCCGTTTGCGAGGTGCTGCATGGTTGTCGTCAGCTCGTGCCGTGAGGTGTCGGCTTAAGTGCCATAACGAGCGCAACCCTTGCCACTAGTTACTAACAGGTGATGCTGAGGACTCTGGTGGGACTGCCAGCGTAAGCTGCGAGGAAGGCGGGGATGACGTCAAATCAGCACGGCCCTTACATCCGGGGCGACACACGTGTTACAATGGCGTGGACAAAGGGAGGCCACCTGGCGACAGGGAGCGAATCCCCAAACCACGTCTCAGTTCGGATCGGAGTCTGCAACCCGACTCCGTGAAGCTGGATTCGCTAGTAATCGCGCATCAGCCATGGCGCGGTGAATACGTTCCCGGGCCTTGTACACACCGCCCGTCAAGCCATGGGAGCCGGGGGTACCTGAAGTCCGTAACCGC
>NZ_LARE01000036.1:0-33725 GCF_000980245.1 Odoribacter sp. N15.MGS-14 | reverse complement strand
AACAGCGAATGTCTTCGGACATGCCCGTTATATGAACGGAGCAGCTACCAATCCCGATTTCGATGTCGTGGCACGGGCTGCTGTCCAAATAAAAAACGCATTGGATGCCACTATCGCCCTCGGAGGTGAAAACTATGTTTTCTGGGGAGGCCGTGAAGGTTATATGTCCCTACTGAATACCGATCAGAAGCGTGAAAAGAACCACCTCGCCCTCCTATTGGCCAAAGCGCGGGATTATGCCCGTAGCCAAGGTTTTAAGGGAACATTCCTGATCGAACCCAAACCGATGGAACCGATGAAACACCAATACGACGCAGATACAGAAACGGTAATCGGTTTTCTTAAAGCACACGGCCTCGATAAAGATTTTAAAGTAAATATCGAAGTCAACCATGCCACTCTCGCCGGCCATACGTTCGAACACGAATTAGCCTGTGCTGTCGATGCCGGCATGTTGGGCTCCATCGACGCCAATCGGGGTGATTATCAGAACGGCTGGGATACCGATCAATTCCCGATCGATAACTTCGAATTGGTTCAGGCAATGATACAAATCATCCGGAACGGTGGATTGGGAACCGGAGGAACCAATTTCGACGCTAAAACCCGGCGCAACTCTACGGATTTGGAAGATATCTTCATTGCACACATTGCAGGAATGGATGCTTTTGCCAGAGCGCTTGAAAATGCAGACCGCCTGTTACGCGAATCTCCCCTCTGCAATATGCTCAAAGCACGCTATGCTTCTTTCGATACAGGCGCAGGAAAAGCATTCGAAGAAGGTAAACTTTCGCTGGAAGATCTGCGGGAATATGCGATCGCTCACGGAGAACCCAAACAAACCAGCGGTAAACAAGAACTATACGAAGCAATGATCAATATGTATATTTAACCATTGTCAAGTCGCCAAACTTTTGTAATTTTACATCATTCTGTACAACAGGATAGCTAGTCTATTACCATTGAATGATCTGTTTATGTCAATCGAACTACACAAAATCTACAAACGTAAAAAGAGCGACCGGGACATTTTCCAGGAATTAATGCCCTTCAAAATCAAAGAAATTCTTTTGATCGCCAATTATTATGATGCTTATACCATCGAACGGGAAGGGCAATTCACCGATAAAATCGTGGGGGAATATTTGCAGGTCAACCTGTATACCGCCCCCCGTTTTACTTCTGTCGCCAGCGAAGCAGAAGCCCTGAAGATTTTGTCCGAAAGGCATATCGACCTGATCATCCTGATGGCCGGTCTGGATAAACAAACTCCTTTGGTCATCAGCCGTCATCTGAAAGATTTATATCCGAATATCTGTCAGCTGATGCTGGTAAACAACAATTCGGACCTGGCCTATTTTCATACTATAGAAGACCGGTTGTACGAATCTATCGAAAGGTTGTTCGTCTGGAACGGTTCCACCAAGATATTCTTGGTCATGGCCAAATATATCGAGGATAAAATGAACCTCGACCGGGACACCCATTTGGGAGATATCCGGGTAATCCTATTGGTCGAAAACTCGATCCGGTATTATTCCCGTTATTTGCCTTTACTTTATACCGAGGTCATGACACAAACTCAGGAACTCATTTTCTCCGAACCTCAGGACAACGATATGAGTATTGTGATGAAAATAAGGGTAAGGCCGAAAGTAATACTAGCAACCAACTATGAGGAGGCAGTATACGTTATCGATCATTACCGGGAAAATCTGATCGGAGTCATATCGGATGTGCGCTACAAACGGAATGGAGAGGAAGATGAAGAAGCCGGAATCGAATTGATCCGCTATGTCAAGCGAACCGGAGCGTATATTCCCTGTATGCTTCAAAGCCAGGAGATAGAAAATGCAGTAAAAGCAGAAGAGTTGCATGCTGCTTTTATTAATAAAAATTCCCCGACTCTGGCTCATGATATCCAGGATTTTATCAAAGGATATCTGGGATTCGGAGATTTTATTTTCCGGAACAAAAACGGAGAACCGATCGACAGAGCCACTTCGATAGAAGAATTTAAACAAAAGCTGCTGAGCATCCCGGATGAATCTTTGATATACCACTCCATTCGCAACGGTATTTCTACCTGGTTAATGGCCCACCGGGAAATTACTTTAGCGAAACATCTGAAAAGATACCGGTTTGAAGATTTCCCTACTCCGGCCGAAATGCGGCAATTCATCCTACGGGTATTCGAAGCGGCAGAACTGAAAAAAATCAAAGGGCGGATCATCAATTACAACCCCAAATTAGTCGATTCGAACCGTTACATCACCCGTTTAGGTAAAGGTTCCTTCGGAGGTAAAGGCCGGGGAATGGCTTTCCTGTCCAATTTTATCGAAAACGTCGATTTTAAGAAGCTGATCCCGAAACTAAAGATAGAAATTCCGAAAACGGCGATCATCGGTGTGGATGAATTTGATAACTTCATAGATAACAATGGGTTGAGTCGGATTATTTATAGTGATGAAAGTTACGAAGAAGTGAAAGCGGCCTTCATAGCGGCTCCCTTATCTCAAAAACTCAGGGACAAGCTCCGCTCCTACCTGGAAGTGATGCATAAACCCTTGGCCGTACGCTCGTCCGGTTTGTTCGAAGATTCTCTCAGTCAGCCTTTTGCAGGTGTTTATTCCACATATTTGATTCCCAATAACCACCCCGACATCGAACGCCGGATCGACGATCTCGAAACTGCCGTAAAACTGGTGTATTCATCGATATTCACCGATAGTTCGAGAGCTTACTTTCATGCGATCGACTGCATGATCGAAGAAGAAAAAATGGCGGTAATCCTCCAGGAGGTAGTAGGAAACGAATACAACGGAAAATATTATCCCAACATCAGTGGAGTCGCCCAATCCTATAACTTCTACCCTTTCTCTTACATTAAACCGGAAGATGGATTTGCAGTCATAGCACTGGGCCTTGGAGCATATGTGGTGGGGGGAGAAAAGACCTATCGTTTTTGTCCCCGTTATCCCAAATTGCAACTGGCCTCTATCCAGGATATGGCCCGGGATTCGCAAAAATATTTTTATGCTATAGACATGATCCATCCGGACTACAATCTGGTGAAAGACGGTGAAGATGCCGCTATCCGATCTTATGACTTGAAAGCGATAGAAGAAGACGGTAATTTACAGCATTGTGCTTCGGTCTACGATTTTATGAACGACCGCATAGGTTTCGATTTCAGTGTACGTGGCCCCCGGATTGTCAACTTTCCGGACATACTGCAATACGATTATATTCCTCTGGCTTCGACGCTGGATACACTGCTGGATATTTTCTCCCAGGCGATGGGAGCTCCCGTCGAAATGGAATTTGCAGTCAATCGGGAAAACAAAGAATGGAAATTTTATGTCCTGCAGATCAAACCCCTGATCAAAAATGAATATCATATGGATATCGACAAAGAAAATATCGATATGAGTAAAGCGATCTTACGGGCCGACAAAGGAATGGGCAACGGGAAAATCACCGACATTCAGGATCTGATTTATGTCGATCCCCGACATTTCGACCGCTTGCGCACCGAACAGATGGCCGAAGAAGTGAAATTTTTCAATGAAAAATTAAAAGCCACCGACACCCCCTATATCCTGATCGGACCGGGACGTTGGGGAACACGGGACAAATTGACCGGCATTCCTGTATTGTGGTCGGATATTTCTAAAGCCAGGATTATCGTCGAGCAAGGATTAAGGGATTTCCCCCTGGACGCTTCGCTGGGGTCCCATTTCTTCCACAATGTGACTTCCATGAATGTCGGATACTTTGCCGTACCTTACGAATCGGACAGCTCCTTCATCAATTACGACATTATTCAAAATCAGCAATTGATCGAAGAAAAAGAATTCGTCCGCCACGTCCGGTTTGCCAAACCCGTAACGGTCTATATGGATGGCAAAAAACAGACTTCTGTAATCGTAGAATAGCCTTACCGGTAAAAAGGGAGCCGGACAGATAAAACAGCAACAACGAATAAAACGATGCAATCCAGTTTTAAACCGTTACTCCTGTTTTAACTGTCGGCACCGTTTTATCTACCGGCTAAAAGCCGCTATCCGTTTTATTCAACCGTAACTGATTTCGCCAGGTTTCTGGGTTGATCCACGTTGCGTCCTTTATTAACGGCAATGTAATAAGCCAGCAATTGCAAAGGGATGGAAGCTACTAAAGGAGCAAAAGGTTCCAACACATGAGGTACTTCGATGCAATAATCGGCAATATCGTGTACCAACTGGTCGCCTTCACTGACAATAGCGATTACTTTTCCTTTCCGGGCTTTGATTTCCTGTATATTACTAATGGTCTTTTCGTATATACTATCGGTAGTTGCAATAGCTACTACCGGCATTTCTGCATCGATAAGTGCTATAGGTCCATGTTTCATTTCGGCAGCAGGATATCCCTCGGCATGGATATAAGAAATCTCTTTCAATTTCAATGCTCCTTCCAAAGCGGCCGGATAGTTATAGCCACGTCCCAGATAAATGAAATTACGGGCATAAGTAAATATCTTAGATAATTCCTTTACCGGCTCGGCATTTTTCAAAACCATAGAAATCTTTTCAGGTATACCCTGCAACTCTTTTACCATTTCTTCGAAACGAGCTTGGGTAATAGTCCCTTTCTGCTGAGCAATAGTCAAGGCCAACATCGAAAGTACGGTTACCTGGCCGGTAAAAGCCTTGGTGGAAGCCACGCCGATCTCAGGTCCGACATGAATATAAGAACCCGAATCCGTAGCCCGGGCAATCGAAGAACCGACTACATTACAGATGCCGTAGATAAATGCCCCTTTCGATTTCGCCAGTTCTATCGCAGCCAGGGTATCGGCCGTTTCTCCCGACTGGGATATGGCGATCACGATATCTCCCGGATGGATCACCGGATTCCGGTAACGAAATTCCGACGCATATTCCACTTCAACAGGGATACGGCACAAATCTTCGATCAAATGTTCGCCGATCAAAGCAGCATGCCAGGAAGTACCACAGGCAACAATTATAATCCGGTTGGCATTCAGAAATTTATCCCGATTATCGATTACGCCGGAAAGTACCACACTATTTCCTTCTACATTGATTCTGCCCCGGATACAATCCTGTAAAGTACGAGGTTGTTCATAAATCTCTTTCAACATAAAGTGGGGATAACCTCCTTTTTCCAACTGGCTTAAGTTCATAGCCAGCTTTTTTATCTCAGGAGTGATTTCCACATTATTCAAATCCACTACTTTCAAAGGCTCTCCCCTACGAATCACCGCAATCTCTTCATCATTGAGGTAAACGACCTTATCCGTATATTCCACAATAGGCGTAGCATCCGAAGCTAAAAAGAACTCGTCCTTACCGATTCCGACAACCAAGGGGCTACTTTTACGGGCAGCTATGATCTCGTTGGGATTGCTTTTGTCCATCAATGCAATCGCATAAGCACCGATCACCTGATGCAAAGCCAACTGTACACCTGTACATAGATCCACCTGGTTGGTACGCATAATATACTCCACTAAATACACGATGACTTCGGTATCCGTATTACTGCGAAAAATATATCCTTTATTTTCCAGTTCGGCCCGTAACACCGTATAGTTCTCGATGATACCGTTATGGATCAGGGCCAGATTTTTCGATTGGGAATAATGGGGATGTGCATTTACATCATTAGGTTCCCCGTGAGTAGCCCAACGAGTATGAGCTATACCGATACTACCCGATATATCTTTCGACTCGGCAAAACGCTCCAAATCAGCAACCTTGCCCTTCGTCTTATAAACATTCAATTCTTGATTATCCGAAATTAAGGCAATACCTGCGCTGTCGTATCCACGATATTCAAGACGATGCAAACCTTTGATCAGAATAGGATAAGCTTCTTTAGTTCCTATATAACCTACTATTCCACACATAAATTTTTATTTTAGCCCCTTAGGCTTATTTCTATTTTCCATAAATTCGGAAACAAAAATATAATATCGATAGCAAAGTAGGTTGGGAAGCAACAATTTTTTATAATATTTTAAATTTTATACATATTTTATTACTTTCATAAAGCAGCGCTGACAATCGAATTCCAATCGGAACCGATGTTTGTCGTTGACCAGAAAAAGCGGAAATTCTAAATCTTCGTTTTTCTGCATTTTTCGGCAACGTCCTAATTCATACAACAGGCAATAACGGGTATGCATTAAATCTTTTTCCCCCGACCGAAATCCCGATTTCTCAAAACATGCTCCGACAACAGGTACCCCACAAGCTTCATAGAAATTTTTCGCCCCCTGATTAGCAATATTATAGTGCCAATCGGCTTCAACGGGAACAGAAGTCAGGGGCTTCCTATGTCCCGGTAACATTTTCTCCCGCCGGGCTTCTCTGGCCTCTATCAATTCTTCCAATAATTTCCGACGTAATGCATTGGCCGCTGCTGCCGGAATAAATAAGACCTCTTCGCCGTTCAAATCTACACTCTCACACTCAAAATCGGAATCTCCGCATTTCAGGAGTTGTTGTTTGAGGCGTTCTGCCTGCTGAGGATTCTGTGCCTTTTCAAAAGTTTCTTCCGAGCGTAAATTCACTTGTACGCCATCTTCGTCGGTCACTTCCAGCCATAAACAGCGATCCGCTGTCCATGCTTTTATTTTTATCCGGATCTTCCGTACGGATTTCACTTTGTCCAAACGGATATTAAAGCGATGATCGTAATTCCGGAACAATTCGGTCCCCGGCCGGAGTTTTACCGTTTCATTACAAACAATCCGGTTTCCCACAGCTTCATTGACCTTTATCCCTTTCAATCCGCCCTGCTCCAAATAGCATAATCCGTCTCCGTTCGCCAACTCCCCGATAGCATCCAAAATAATAGTATTTCCCTTTGTTTCTTTGACTATCCCTATCTTTTTTCCCATCGATTTCGGCGTATCCATATTGACTAATCCCCTGTGCCGTCCCCTGATAAAATAATCGGAACTTCCCCGGCTGAAACTCCGCTCAGGATCTGCTTCGAATGCCGACAGGATATGTCCGGAACCACTCCGCACAATGCCGGGGTGTTTCCCGATCAGCGAAGAATAATAATTCGTAACATTCGCCACATAATTCTCATCCTTCAGGCGCCCTTCTATTTTAAACGAATCGACTCCGGCTTCTATTAAATCATCGATATAAGAAGAAAGATTCAAATCTTTGAGAGACAATACATATTTATCTTTGATCAACTTTTTCCCACTGTTATCTTCGACAGTCCATTTCATCCGGCAAGGCTGCGCACATTCGCCCCGGTTAGCCGAACGGCCGAACATATATTGAGAGAGATAACATTGCCCGCTCAGACTGACACACAAAGCCCCGTGTATAAACACTTCCAGTTCGGCTTTCACCTCTTTCCGGATCTCCCGGATTTGCTCCAACGAAAGCTCCCGGGCCAATACAATCCGTTGAAATCCCAGCTGATCTAAAAACTTAATTCGTTCGAGTTCATAATTGTGCATCTGTGTGCTGGCATGCAAACAAATCGGAGGCAGATCCATATTCAATATGCCCGGATCCTGAATGATCAAAGCATCGACCCCGATCGCGTACAATTGCCGGATCATTTTTTCCGCTTCGGCCAACTCCGAATCATACAATATCGTATTCAGGGTAACGAATACCCGGCAATAAAAACGATGGGCATAACCCACCAAAGTCCCGATATCTTCAAGACTGTTGGCTGCAGCTTTACGGGCCCCGAAAGCAGGTGCCCCGATATATACCGCATCAGCCCCATTATCGATAGCGGCCTTACCGACAACAAGATCCCTGGCCGGAGATAATAATTCTACTTTTTGCATATGTTCCTCTTTCGACTAGAACGGCTCATTCCTTCCCTGTAGAAGCGATGCGATTTATTTCAATTCCAGTTCAGGCCACTTATCCCCTTCAACTACAGGCAATTCCAAGAGACGACAATCCGGAAAATATTCATCCAGATATTGCCGGATAATGGTAATCGAGTCATTCTTGATCCACTCACTATCGTTGGGAAAGTCGTTATAAACGACGTAAGCTACCTCGATACCGCGCAGACGACACAACTCAAGACTCATCAGGGTGTGGTTGATACTGCCTAATTTTGACGATGACACCAATATCAACGGATGTTTATATTCCTGGATATAATCGATCGTCAGATACTGCCGGCTGACAGGCACATACAACCCACCGGCCCCCTCGAGCAATACGACATCGTAAGCGGCATCTAATTTTTCCGTAGACCGATGAATCCGCTCTACATCGATTTCTACCCGGTCGATTTCGGCTGCCAAATGAGGCGAAGCCGGGTAGGTCATGACATAAGGACAGGTCGTACCGTCTTTATCTACTTCCTGAGGAGGAATCCCCATAATTTCCCGGTGTTTCAGTATATCTTCCGAAATACCGACACATCCGGTCTGAATAAACTTCTGAGTGATCACATGCACTCCTTTTTGTAACAACGTCCGGGCTATTACTCCCGTAACGATCGATTTTCCGGCATCTGTATCGATCCCGCTAATAAAATATACAGCCATGTTTCAACTTATAACTTTATCTTACCACAAACTCCCCCTTATAGGTATGTTTCAATTCATTCGGACAAAAATATAAAATTCAAGCTGAAATCAATTTTATTTTTAACAGATTGTTTCTAATTTCGCACGTATAATAACCAAGATTCTAAATTGAGAACACATGAAAATCAGAAATCTTTTTGTTATGTTATTGCTTGGTGGAAGTCTGATCTTCTCAGGCAGTGTTTTTACAGGGTGTGCCAGCTGGAGTAATACAGGTAAAGGTGCCGCGATCGGTGCCGGAAGTGGTGCTGCCTTAGGTGCAGGAATCGGAGCTCTTGCCGGAAAGGGTAAAGGAGCTGCCATCGGTGCTGCAGTAGGCGCTGCCGTCGGTTCAGGAACCGGAGCTTTAATCGGTCGCCGGATGGACAAACAAAAAAAAGAACTGGAAGCGATCGAAGGCGCTAAAGTCGAGTCTGTACAGGATGTCAATAACCTGCAAGCCATAAAGGTAACCTTTGACAATGGTATCCTTTTCGCCACTAATAAGAGCGAACTTAGTCCGGCTTCCAGAGAAGCCTTGACGAAATTCGCCACTTCCCTGAAAAATTCTCCGGATACGGACGTGACCATCTACGGTCATACCGACAATACCGGTACCCGTGCAGTAAACGAACGCATTTCTAAAGAACGTGCAGATGCCGTCGCCAACTTTCTGGTAGGCCAGGGAATCAGCCGTTCCCGTTTGACGACCGAAGGCCTTGCATTCGATCAGCCTGTAGCCGATAACAGCACTGCCGAAGGACGGGCGCAGAACCGGAGAGTAGAAATATATATCACGGCGAATGCCGACATGATCAAGAAAGCTGAATCCGGACAACTCAACTAATTCCTTTGAATTTTCAATAAAAAAAAGTGATCCCCAAAGTCAAAAATTTGACTTTGGGTGATTAGTCCAATATAAATCGACAAACCTCCGGTTTCGATCAATAAGTATGAATCAAAACCGGAGGTTTATAATTAAAATTCCCGAAGAACTCGCACCTCTGGCTTGCAAAACCAGAGAACGTATCAAAAAAATTATTCCGATAAAATAGCAGCCAAAGCAATCGAATTCAATTTCGTTTCAACGCTATCTCCGCGCGAAGACAATACACTCGGAACTTTGGCTCCGACCAGTACAGCTCCCTGTTTAGAATGCCCTAATTTCGTATTGGTTTTATAAAAAACATTCCCGGATTCCAGATTGGGAAAAATCAAACAATCTGCATCTCCGGCAACTACCGACTGCATTTTCTTTATTTCGGCAGCTTCTTTATCGATAGCTACATCCAAAGCCATCGGCCCCTCGATTATGCACCCTGGGATCTGTCCCCGCTCTCCCATCTTCGACAGGATGGCAGCATCGACCGTAGACTGCACTTTAGGCAACACCTGTTCCGTCGGAGCGATCATCGCTACTTTCGGTTTTTCAACTCCCAAAGCTTTCGCTGTAATCGTCACATATTTGATCATAGAAATCTTCTGATTCAAATCGGGACAAGGAATCACAGCCACATCACTAACAGTCAATAATTTATGATAAGACGAGCATTCCATCACCACCACATGCGACAGAATTGCATTGGGCGCTACCAATCCCCGTTCCTTATTTAAGATCGCCCGCATATATTTATCGGTACTCACCAATCCCTTCATGATAACATCGGCTTCACCGTTTCGGATCATTTCGACAGCCGTTTCAGCTCCCCGGACATCATTCGGTTCATGGACAATTTTAAAACACGATTCATCATAACCGTTTTCTTTACACACTCCTTGAATAGTCTCCGTATCCCCTACCAATATTCCTTCCACCAATCCGGCTTTTACTGCCATATACACAGCTTCTATAGAATGACTATCATTAGCAAAAGCAACCACTAAACGCTTTTTACGGGTATATCCTTTCAATACCTCATAAATATCGCTGATCTTTTCAATTTTCATAGTTCAAACTGTTATTTAGTTGTAATCTGAAACAAAAATACATATTAAAATTTAAAACCAAAAGATTACTGCACATTTTATTATAATGTGTGCAATTTTCATACCAAACCTGTTTTCTCTTTAAAAAACTTTTTTCTCCAGCTGCTAATCCTGAATCTTTATTATCTTTGTCATCGCATTTACCAGTCTGCAGGTGGCCTCGCTAAAACAAAATATTACAGCCCTTTATTTGATTAAGGTATCCAAGTGGTTTACCTTGATTATGCCTATTATCGTATTATTTTACGAAGAAAATGGATTGGGCTTAAAGGACATCTTCCTTTTAAAAAGTGTCTACTCGATTGTTCTGGTTAGTCTCGACATCCCGACGGGTTATCTGGCCGATGCCTGGGGACGGAAAAATTGTTTGATTACGGGTTGTATCGTCGCTTTCGGAGGCTACATCTGTTATTCGTTATCCTCTACTTTCTATGCATTTTTTATTGCCGAGATCCTGCTGGGAATAGGCCAAAGTTTGGTTTCCGGCGCCGATTCGGCTCTTTTATACGACACGATGCTTCATTACGACCGGGAAAACGAATACCTGAAATATGAAGGTAAAGTAACGATGATCGGGAATTTTTCGGAAGCCTTCGCGGGTATTTTCGGCGGACTGTTAGCCACATTTTCGCTCCGTCTGCCTTTCTACTGTCAGATTTTGATTGCCTTTATCGGTATTCCGGCAGCTTTGACTTTACAGGAATTCAATGTCAAAACCAAAATTGTCAATCCTTTAGCCAATATCTGGAAAATCATTCGATATTCGCTATTTACGAATAAAAGCCTTTGCTACGACATTATGTTCTCCGGCATTATCGGAGCAGCCACCCTGACTATGGCCTGGTTCGTACAACCGGTATTGATGAAAATAGAACTTCCGACCGCGCTTTTCGGTATCGTGTGGACAGTATTGAACCTCACTGTAGGCATAGCTGCCCTATATTCGGACAAACTCAACCGCAAGCTGGGAGAAAACCGGACATATACCCTTATTCTGATACTCATCGCCGGAGGTTATCTGGCCGTCTCTTTCTGCCTGAATTATTTCAGTTTATTTTTATTCTTCCTCTTTTATATCGTACGCGGATTCGCCACTCCTATTCTTAAAGGATATATCAATCGCCAGACCTTCTCGGAGATGCGTGCCACCGTCCTGTCGATCCGGAATTTCATCATCCGCCTGATTTTCGCCACGATGGCTCCTTTTATCGGTTGGTTGAATGACTCGATTTCCCTGGCCTTCGCCCTTCAGATCACCGCCCTTATTATTTTTGTCCCCGGCCTGATATTTCTGATATTACAATGGAATAAAAAGTAAATTACTATCTCCGTTAAAGCGGACTTGCCACAACGGCGTCCCCCGGAACCGTAATGATCTTATTACGGTTGATCGGTAGCTTTATATCCCGCTCAATCACATCAAACGGAATTTCACGTTGTCAGATAGCAATAAGAGATTTTTTATAAAACAAAGGTAAAAATGGTTTCCTAAATTTCAGGAAACAAATGCATCCATATTTCCTTAAAAACAGGAAACATTAAGCAGATTCTACGATATTTACAGAGTTGTCTGGGTTAAATCGTATCTGATCCTAAATAATAAAAAATTTAAAACGTTTGTTTCCATCTCTTTTTCTATTATCTTTGAACCGGATTTTCAGAAGGGGTGCCTTAATATTACGGGCTGAGATTATACCCAATAACCTGATCCGGGTAATGCCGGCGTAGGTAGAGTGAGCAAAATTTCATTTTTTAAAATTATTCCCCCTTTCAGATGGTCCGCTAAACCTAAAACAGTAGATCATGCATATTTTTATCAACGACGTAGCTACGGAATGCCCCGAAAACAGCACTATTTTACAGGTACTGACCCAACAAGACATTTCTCCCCTAAACATCGCCATTGCCTTGGACAATACGGTCGTACCTAAAGCACAATGGGAAACGACATTGGTTCGGGACGGTTCGCAACTACTCATTATCAAAGCGGTACAGGGAGGATAAACCGACTTTCCTAATTAATAATCAGTATATTAAAATCAGAATCTAATCATAATGGAAAATTTCGAAATCACTTCAGGCCCACTACCGGGTTCCGAAAAAATTTACGTAACAGGCTCCCGGTCGGATATCCGGGTTCCGATGCGGAAAATCAAATTATCCCCTACCGTCGATCTGGATGGCAGTAAGATTGAAAATGAAGATGTCGTCGTATACGATACTTCCGGTCCTTATACAGATACGAATTATACTGTCGATCTGCAAAAAGGTCTTCCTAAACTGAGAGAAAACTGGATCGAGGAACGCCAGGATACCGTTAAATTAGAGGGACTCAGTTCGGAATACGGCAGAATGAGGCAGGAAGACAAAAGTCTGGATTCTCTTCGCTTCGAACATGTAAATACCCATCCGCGAATCGCCCGCGAAGGGGCTCAGGTATCCCAATTATACTATGCCCGTCAGGGAATCATTACCCCGGAAATGGAGTATATCGCTATCCGGGAAAATCAATTGGCAGACCGAATCCGGGAAAAATATAAAAAAGAAAAAGGCGAATCGTTCGGTGCTCATATTCCCGATTATATCACTCCCGAATTTGTCCGGCAGGAAGTGGCTGCCGGCAGGGCCATTATTCCGGCCAACATCAATCATCCGGAATGCGAGCCGATGATTATCGGCCGGAACTTTCTGGTAAAAATCAATGCCAATATCGGTAATTCGCCGGTAACTTCTTCGATTGCCGAGGAAGTCGAAAAAGCAGTATGGGCATTCCGCTGGGGAGCCGATACGATCATGGACCTGTCAACCGGAAAGAATATACACGAAACCAGGGAATGGATTATCCGCAATTCACCGGTACCCGTAGGTACGGTTCCTTTATACCAGACCCTGGAGAAAGTCGGCGGGAATGTTGAAAAACTCAATTGGGAGATTTTCCGGGATACCCTGATCGAACAAGCCGAACAAGGAGTAGACTATTTTACCATTCACGCCGGCTTGCGTTGGAAACATGTGCCTCTGACCTTGAAACGCCTTACCGGCATTGTTTCCCGGGGAGGTTCGATCATGGCACATTGGTGTACGACCCACAAACAGGAAAGCTTCATTTACGAACATTTCGAAGAGATCTGCCAGATTCTGGCTAAATATGATGTCGGTATTTCCTTGGGAGACGGCCTGCGTCCCGGTTGTATCGCCGATGCCAACGACACGGCTCAGATCGAAGAATTGAAGACACTGGGCGAACTCTGCCAAACTGCCTGGAAATACAATGTACAGGCGATCATCGAAGGTCCGGGACATGTACCCATGCAAAAGATCAAGGAAAATATGGACCTGCAATTGAAATACTGCCGGGAAGCTCCCTTCTATACCCTGGGACCGCTGGTAACCGATATCGCTCCCGGTTACGATCACATCACTTCAGCTATCGGCGGAGCGATGATCGGCTGGTTCGGTACCGCTATGTTGTGTTATGTTACTCAAAAAGAACATCTCGGCTTACCGAACCGTGACGATGTTAAAGAAGGAGTGATCACGTTCAAACTGGCAGCCCATGCAGCCGATTTAGCTAAAGGCCATCCGGCCGCTTATTTCCGGGATTATGCCATGAGTAAAGCCCGCTTCGAATTCCGCTGGAAAGATCAGTTTCACCTGGCACTCGATTCGGAAAAAGCGATAAAATTCCACGATGAAACCCTACCGGACGAAGGCCACAAGGAGGCACATTTCTGTTCCATGTGCGGTGAACATTTCTGCTCCATGCGGGCCAGTAAAAAACTAAGGGAAAAAATCAGCCAGGAAAATAAATAATAAAGGTCTCGAGCCGCGAAACAGTTATTTATGAAAATAATCGTCATTACTTCACCCACTCCGGTCAAAGACGAAGCAGCCATTTGTAATCATCTCTTTACACACGGCCTGAAGTACCTGCATTTAAGAAAACCGGGTGCTTCAGCCGAAGTGTATGAAAGATTTATCCGGCAGATTTTCCCTGTCTACCGGAACAGGATCGTACTTCACGAACATTATGAATTAGTGAAAAAATATCGGTTGCACGGAATACATTTAAAGTATCCACAAGCGAATGAATATATCTACTATATTCAGCAATATGCTGTGAGTATCTCTTGTCACCGTGTGGATGAAATCCGGCAACTTCCTTTCCGTCCTGCCTATTGTTTTCTGAGTCCTATTTTCGATAGTATCTCCAAAACGGGATACCGGAGCCGATTCGGGCAATTACCGGACTTATCGGACATCGATTGTCCTGTGATCGCCTTGGGAGGCCTCGAGCCTGATAAAACCGGCTTATGCCGCCGAGCCGGTTTCGAAGGAATCGCCGTTTTAGGGTACCTTTGGAATAATCCCGATGAAGCTATCGAAAGATACATCCGCCTGAAAACTCCATTCGTACTCAGTATCGCAGGGTTCGATCCCTCCTCGGGTGCAGGAATCGGTGCCGATTTGAAAACTTTCGAAGCCACGGGAAGTTATGGATTGGGCGTTTGTTCGGCTCTGACTTTTCAAAATGAAGACACTTTTACCGGAGTACATTGGACCGCCTGGGAGGATATCAAAAAACAATGTGACTTATTATTGCAAAAGTACAATATCGAATTTCTGAAAATCGGACTGATCGAAAGTTTCGAAATCCTGGACCGGTTATTGGATTATTTGCTCGATCAGGACAAACGACTCAAAATAATCTGGGACCCTATCCTGAAAGCCAGTGCCGGTTTTTCATTTCACCGGTATACCCCCGAAGATCAGGAAAGACTAAAACGCATCCTTGACCGTGTTTATCTTATCACCCCGAATACGGACGAACTTTACCGATTATTCGGAGAAGGAATCACTCCCGATCGGTTACAAATCGTCTGTCGGGATCACCACCTGAATATCCTCTGGAAAGGAGGACACAACGCTGGAGTGGATGCTACCGACGTCCTATTCCAACCCGACCGGACGACTAATTTCTCGGTTCCCCGTAGTCGGTACACCAAACACGGAACCGGTTGTACCCTATCGTCAGCCCTCCTGTCAGCCCTGGCTCAAGGAGATGACCTAGCTACTTCCTGTAATAAAGCACAGCTCTATGTATCCCGCTTTATCGAAAGCAACAACAGCCTGTTAGGTTATCATTGCATTGGAAAATATACTCCCGACTCAAAGCCCTGGCTCGGTGAATTGTCTTTGCAGTATATCACCGCTCCCAAAGAAGGGATGACCCTCTGCGAGCAGGTTGAAGCGGTCTGTCAGGGAGGAATGCGCTGGATTCAACTCCGTATGAAAGGAGCCTCCCTCGCCGAAATGCTCTGTGAAGGGAGAAAGGTAAAAGAGATTTGCCGGCGTCACCGGGCACTCTTTATTATCAACGATCGGGTCGACGTCGCCCGTTTACTGGAAGCCGACGGTGTGCACCTGGGCAAAGAGGATATGGATCCATGGGAAGCCAGGCGGATACTGGGCCCCGGTAAGATCGTCGGTGCCACTTGTAACACCTGGGATGACATCCTGCTCCGGCAAAAACAGCAGGTCGACTATATCGGTCTGGGGCCTTATGCTTTTACCACAACGAAAGAGAAACTCAGTCCGGTCCTCGGATTGGAAGGTTACCGGTTTCTATTGGGCCGAATGCAGGAAAATAAGATTTCGATTCCGGTCTTCGCTATCGGCGGAATAACGGAAACCGATATTCCGCCGCTAATGCAAACAGGTATTCAGGGAATCGCTTTATCGGGCCTGATTAAAAATAGTCCTGACCTAAAAAGGCAAACAATAAAAATATTAAATTTATTAAATTCATAAACCATGGAAACACTCAAAATTGCAGATAAAACTTTTACTTCCCGCTTATTCACCGGAACCGGAAAATTCTCTTCCAATCAAGTGATGGAAGAAGCGATAATCGCTTCGGAAAGTCAATTGGTTACCGTAGCCATGAAACGGATCCGGATGGAAGATAAGAACGACGATATGTTAAAGCACATTCTCCGTCCAGGTGTACAATTATTACCCAACACCTCCGGCGTACGGGATGCCAAGGAAGCCATTTTTGCCGCTCAATTATCCCGGGAAGCTTTCGGTACCAACTGGCTGAAACTGGAAATTCATCCCGATCCCCGCTATCTGCTACCCGATCCGGTAGAAACCCTGAAAGCCACCGAAGAACTGGCTAAGCTGGGGTTTATTGTACTTCCTTACTGTCAGGCCGACCCGGTATTGTGTAAACGTCTGGAAGATGCCGGAGCCGCAACGGTGATGCCTTTAGGAGCACCTATCGGTACGAATCAGGGGTTACAAACCCGTGAATTTTTACGTATCATCATCGAACAAAGCAATATTCCGGTAGTCGTAGATGCCGGTATCGGTGCTCCCAGCCATGCTGCAGAAGCGATGGAATTAGGAGCAGATGCAGTACTTGTAAACACAGCGATAGCCGTCGCAGGCAATCCGGTGGAAATGGCCAAAGCTTTTAAGGTAGCCGTCGAAGCCGGACGGATGGCTTATGAGGCCGGACTAGCCGGAAAAAGTATCGCTGCCGAAGCAAGCAGTCCTCTGACCGCTTTCTTGAAATAAACAGACAATCCGATTTAATTTTAATAATATGTTTTCGGAAGAACTTGAAAAATATTCCTGGGAAGAAACGACCCGGGAAATCTACTCTAAAACAGCCGCCGATGTAGAACTGGCTTTAAGTAAAAGCCAGTTGGCCATCGACGATTTTATGGCCCTGATTTCTCCGGCTGCAGAGAAATACCTGGAACCGATGGCCGCATTAAGCCAAAAATATACCTTACAAAGATTCGGGAAAACCATATCGATGTATATCCCCTTGTATATCACTAATTCGTGTACAAATTTCTGTGTCTATTGCGGATTCAATCACAACAATCCCCTCAAACGGGTCATCCTCAATGAGGAAGAGATTCTCAATGAATTGCATGCTATCAAAAAACTGGGAAATTTTGAAAATTTATTAATCGTTACAGGGGAGAATCCGAAGGAGGCCGGTGTCGACTATCTGGAACGCGCATTGCAGTTGGCCCATCCTCTTTTTGCTAACCTTTCTATTGAAGTAATGCCTCTGAAAGCGGAAGATTATAAACGTCTTACGCATTCAGGATTAAATGGAGTGGTTTGTTTTCAGGAGACCTATAACCGGGCACGCTATAACGTTTATCATCCGAAAGGCATGAAATCCAAATTCGACTGGCGGGTCAACGGTTTCGACCGTATGGGGCAAGCCCATGTACACAAAATCGGTTTGGGAGTTTTAATCGGTCTGGAGGAATGGCGTACGGATGTAACTATGATGGCCCGTCACCTGCGTTACCTGCAAAAACATTACTGGCAAACCAAGTACAGCGTCAATTTTCCACGGATGCGTCCTTCGGAAGGCCATTTCCAGCCTAATGTTATCCTGGAGGACCGTGCCTTGGCCCAATTGATCTTCGCTTTCCGTATATTCGACCATGATGTCGATATCTCGATTTCTACCCGGGAAGGGGCCGAGTTCCGCAATAATATGCTCCCTTTGGGTATTACTTCCCTGAGTGCCGGATCGAAAACCGAACCCGGAGGGTATTTCACTTATCCTCAGGCTCTGGAACAATTCCACATCAGTGACGAACGCACTCCTGAGGAAGTTGCCGACAGTATACGTCAAAAAGGATACGAACCGGTATGGAAAGACTGGGACGGATGGATGTAATTCAACCGGAATTACATCCCCAATACCAGATAAATAATCGACTATGGGAGAAAAAGAACGCTATGCCAGGCATTTGATTTTGGAAGAAATCGGAGAGCCTGGACAAGAAAAATTGAAACGGGCGAAAGTATTGGTTGTAGGAGCCGGCGGATTAGGTTCCCCCGTCTTACTCTATTTGACTGCTGCCGGAATCGGCCGGATCGGTATACTCGACAACGATATAGTCTCGGAGAGTAATCTTCAACGTCAGATTCTCTACGATACCCAATGTTTAGGAGCCCTGAAGGTCGAAGTCGCTGCCCGGAAGCTTCAGGCTTTAAATCCCTATACAACTATTGTACCCTACGCTCAGCGGCTGACTTCGGAAAACACTTTTATCATCGCTGAATACGATCTGGTAATAGACGCAACCGATAATCTGCCTTCCCGTTACCTGATCGACGAAGCCTGCGTCCGATACGGTAAACCGTTCGTTTATGGAAGTATTTGTGAGTTTAAAGGTCAGGTTTCCGTTTTTAATTACCAGGGAGGTCCTACTTACCGTGACCTTTACGAATACCACGATGCTATCGCTGAGTTTCAGCAACCACAAGGCGTCATCGGCGCATTACCGGGAGTCGTCGGTTCGATCCAGGCCAATGAAGCCATCAAGCTTATCCTGGGAAGCCAGGATACTCTTTCCGGCAAATTACTGCTGATCGACCTGTTGAAAGGCAGTTTCCAAACCATGAACTTTATAAACTAAAAAAGGGACTTGTTTCCAAGCCCCTTTTCTCCCCTTTTCTCAAGTATTATTTCATATATAACTTCAGTTCGACAGGTTGTTCACCCAGTTTTACCTCCACTTCCTTCATCTTTCCGGCTTCATTTGCATATTTCACCGTATAGGTTTGATTTTTCTCTAACATAAAGGTGAGCACATCATTCATATCCTGAGTCGGTCCGGCAGTACGCCCGCCTCCCATTTGCAATTTACCGCAAAAAATATCCAGATTGGCAGCCACCCGGTCCTCCGAGTTCTGTACACAGGCATTATCTGTAAACATCATAATTCTCAACGGAACATGGTTACCATCCGCAGAGATCGTTTCCAGATGCGATTTATATAGATCGGTATAGAAATCAGTTACATTCGCAGCAGGTACATAACGAATATTCTCATCCCATACCAAAGGGAAATAGGTTCCGGTCGGTTTAAACGAAGAAGCATAAATAGCTTTCTGCTGATCGTTTTTTACCGCTTTCCCGGCATCGGCAAAAAACCAGGCATTGTTCAGTTGACCGGGAAAATAAAATTCCGTAAAATACCAGTTTCCGTCTGCCCAAACCTCGGTCCAGTTATGATTGCCCCGTTCGTCGTGCCAATTGGGAGTACCGGCCACCCGTGAAGGAATTCCGACAGCCCGGAAAGCATCCGTCAGCAAGATCGATAATCCGGTACAGGAAGCCATATGCTGCCGCATGGATTCGAACGGACTCTGATCCGGTTTTTCACGTTTGGTATTATAATCGACCAATACTTCATCCCGGACATTCCGGTTGACCGAATCGATAGCTTCAAAAATCGTCTTACAATGCTGTACATACTTCCCGAAACGTTCGTAAAATTCCTTTCTCCACCCTTCACGGGTTTCATTCAGGCTGACATAAGGCAGTACATCATTCAGAAAAACAGTATCGGGAATCTCTCTGGCCCAAACGTATTTTTCACGAGCCTGATAAGCATAGGCTGTATTCTCCAATAAAAAATCCGCTGTCAATTCCTTTAAATCTCTTTCCGGCATATAAGCAATCAGGAAAGCCATCCCTTCCTTTTGGGTATCAGGAGCATTTTTCAATGCCGCTGTCAATTCGGTTGCATTATCCCCGGCTTTTACCAATGCCTGATCCAACAAGGCATGATATTTCTCAGGAATACCTGCATATTTATTCTCCGTACAAGCTAACAGACAGAGCATAAACAACCCTAGTACACACTTCATATTTTGTAACATCGAAATTTATTTATGATCACTAAAATATTTCATAAACTGTGCTCTCTCATAGCGGGCAGCATTACCTGCATCGGCATAGGATAATCTTCCCCGGAATTCATCTATCGACTCAAAGCCTTTTTTATCCATCCAGCTATTCAAAAAATGATTCATCGTACGGATCGTACCGATTCCCTGTTCATACATAGCCGAACATACCTGCACAGTAGTCGCCCCCGCCAGTAAAAGCTTCACAACAGCTTCTCCATTATGAACACCTGTTGAAGAAGAAAGTTGCAAAAGTTTATCTTTCCCCGACAGAATTCCGGTCCAGCGCAAAGTTGTCCTCAAATCGGCCGGCATACTGAACACAGAAGCCGCTCCGACAGCTATCCGTTCGATATCGATATCCGGTTCGTAAAAGCGATTGAAAATAGTAACGGCATCCGCACCATAAGCTTTCAGCTTACTCACAAAAGCCGGCAAATTCGTAAAATAATGGCTGATCTTGACAATTACCGGAATTTTAACCACCTTTTTCACATGTTTAACGATGTCGAAATACATGTTTTCAACCTCCACACTCTCAGCAAACTCATCCATCGGCAGGATAAAGGCATTCAACTCAAGCGCATCGGCACCGGCTTTTTCCAGTTCACTGGCAAAACTAATCCATTCCCCGTCCCGTAAGCAATTGATACTGGCGATAACAGGGATATTCACTTTATTTTTTACTGCTTTCACCAAATCGATATGTTGCTGGACAGTATTAGCCCGAATATAGTTCTGGATATAATCGGCACTTTCAGGATAACTATTATCGGTCAATGCTTTAGATGCATCCATATTTATTTGTTCTTCAAATATGGATTTCAACACTATAGCTCCGGCCCCGCTTAAAGCAATTTCTTCAATCTTACTGACCTCGGAAGTCAAACCACAGCTCCCGGCAATAATCGGACTCTTCAATTCCAATCCGATAAATTTTGTCTTCAAATTTACCATAATCTCTATCGTTTATTATTTATTGTTATAATCTCTGGCTCCAAAAACCGCACTTCCTACCCTCACCATCGTACTTCCTTCTTCAACAGCGATCGGATAATCCCCGGACATCCCCATGGACAATTCCTTAAAACTTTCTTCTTCCTGGAAATACGTCGCTTTCAACAACCCGAATATCCGGTGAAGTTCCCGGAATTCCTTTCGGATCTGTTCACGGTCTTCGGTATAGGTTGCGATCCCCATGACCCCGACAATCCGGATATGCTCCAACACTTTAAACTCATCACTTTCAAGCAGCCTGCACGCCTCCTCCCAATCCAGACCGGATTTAGTCTCTTCTTCAGCAATATGAAATTCCAGCAGACAATCGATCATACGTTCGTTTTTCAACGCTTCACGATCGATTTTTTGCAATAATTTCAGGCTATCCACGGAATGAATCAATTTCACAAAAGAAGCAATGTATTTTACATTCTTCTCTTGTAGCTGTCCGATCATATGCCATTCAATATCCTTGGGCAGTTGCCGGTATTTAGCAGCCATTTCCTGTGGCCGGTTTTCACCGAAAGCACGCTGTCCCCCTGCATAAGCTTCTTCAATATACTCCACCGGTTTCGTCTTCGATACGGCAATCAGCCTGACCCCTTCCGGTAACGTTTTCACAATCTCTTCTATATTTTCCTTGATATTTAACATCATAGCGATAACTATAAAAAGTAGCGACAAAAATATCAAATAAGACCCAAAATTAACAAACAACCTAGCACAAATATAGGATAAAATTATCTATATTTCTTTCCACTCTCGAAATTAATACGAGGAAAACCGGAGAACGATGTATTTTACAACAAGATTTTTTTTTGTTCTTATGCAACGTTTTGTTTCTCCCATGCATCTTATTGACGAAAAAAGAAATCACGTGAATGGATGAAGTGTTACTGATTCAGGAATGCCTTAAAGGAAAGCGGAAAGCTCAGGGAGAACTGTACCGACGATACGCCGCTAAAATGATGGGCGTATGTATGCGCTATTCCCGCAACCGGGATATGGCACACGATCTGTTACAGGAAGGTTTTATAAAGGTATTTACGAATCTGAACGAATATAGCGGAAATGGGAGTTTCGAGGGGTGGATGCGGAAAATTTTTATTAATTGTGCCCTGGAAAAAATCCGTAGATCCAAAGTTTTCCCTCTGACCTTCCCCACTGAGGAGACAGAACAGGAAACTTCTTTTCCCAATGCTTTAGAAGAAATATCGGCCCAGGAAATGCTGGATTTAATTCATCGTTTACCTCCGGGATATCAAACGATTTTCAACCTGTTTGCGATCGAAGGATTCTCGCACAAGGAAATCGGAGCTATGCTCCGAATCACAGAAGGTACTTCCCGATCACAATATGCCAGGGCACGCTATACTTTACAACAAATGATAAAAAATTTATATTGACTATGGATAGAAGAGACCGATTTGAAGAATTGTTCCGGGAACGGTTGCATAATTGGGAATGTGAACCGGATTCAGAACAATGGAAAACCCTCGCTGGTTTTCTTCCTCTACGACCTACCCGGTTTTCCACCAGATCCATACGCCGGACGGCAGCTATCGTAACCCTCCTTTTACTCATGGGAGGCGGACTCTTATACGATCGTCTTATCCCGGAAACTACGACAGAAATAGTCCGGAACAGAATACAACCTTTTATTGTGGATCATATACAAATACCACAGCTTACCGGAACAGTTACGACGGATCAAATAGCCGATTCACTCCTCCCTGTTCTCACTCGAAAACCTATCTACACAACTGGAAAAACGATTTCAACGGATAAATATAAAAGTCAAGAAACTAAAATATTACCTATAGTCATTGCAAGTAAAGCTCTGGAAACAGATTTTTCACCGGTACTGATCGTCCGCAACACGAAAACCGAACCGGTAAAAGTCCGAAAGGCCTCACGGAAATGGCATTTGGGCATGGGAGGAGGTAATTTTAATATAGCCGGTATTTCCAGCAACTCCGCCGGCTATCCCGATTATGCCTGTAACGATCATCTTCAGGGGAATACCCCCAAACCTCCTCTGACGAAGGCCGGAACATCCCCTATTTCGACACGCACCCTGTTATCCGATCTGAAACCGGATAAAGTGAAGCATAGCTCTCCCATCTCTTTCGGAATAAGTATATCCCGCACGTTGTCGGACCGTTGGAGTTTCAATACCGGACTTACCTATAGCTATTTACGCAACCAGTGGCGATATGAAAGTTCGGATTACGATGTATTGCGTCAAAGATTGCACATGCTGGGAATCCCGGCATCTTTCAGTTATCGCCTGACCCATTGGGAACGTTTCTACTGTTATTGGTCTGCCGGTATTGTCTGTGAAGTTAATCTTTCAGGCAAAATCTATTCGGCCTATAAAAGTCAGCGTCGACGAATACCGGGTACGCTTTGGTCAGCGAACACACGAATAGGTATTGCCTACCCCATTATTCGCCATGTATCGGTCTATGCAGAAGGAGGATTTTTATGGAATCTGACCCCGGCCAGTGAAATACAAACGATTCGCTCGGAACAGTTTTTCAACCTCACGGGGCAAATCGGATTCCGTTTGAACTTTTAAATACAACTCATTATATGAAAGACCTTCGATTTCTCACCGTCAACCTGTCCGGAAAGGCCGACCTCAAGAAAATCAAGGCATTTAAACAGTTTAATCATAAAAAAACAAACCATGAAAACATTACATTATCGCTGGAATCGTAGCCTGAACTGGATATTGACTACTTTATTAGGATTTTTAGGTTTCTCCTCCTGTGAGGATAACGGGGACGATCCCGGTAACATCATATGCATGTACGGTACGCCGACAGCTTCCTATACCATCAAAGGAAAAGTCACCGATCAGGCAGGTCAGGCGCTATCCGATATTCAGATTATCGTGTCCGATATGGAATTCAGTTACGAACCCCGTCCTGATTTTATCCCCGATACCCCCTATGGAAGCCACCCGGTCAACGATACGTTATACTCCGGAAAAGAAGGAGAATTCGAAACCCGGCAAGCAGCGTTCCCGATCGATACGGTGAAGTATAATTTAAAAATCAACTCCGACGAAAATAATCCGTACTACCAGGCCGATTTTCTGAAAGTAACCTTCCTTCGTAAAGATTTACAGGGAGGTGAAGGCTGGAATAGGGGAAATACAACACAAGAAGTAAAAATCATACTGGCTCCTCAAAAAGAAGAAGATCATGAATAATTCCATCAGCCTCCGGAAACGCCTGGGCCTGGAACTCTTCCGACAAAAAGAACAGCTGATCCGGCAAAAACACGAATTACATACTCTTTTTTGGGAATGTACCCTTCGCTGTAATCTCGCTTGCCGGCATTGTGGCAGTGATTGCAAAGCGATTTCCGGGCAACCCGATATGCCAAAAGAAGACTTCTTAAAGGCTTTGGACAACATCACTCCACAGGTCGATTCCCACCGGGTTTTTATCATTTTCACGGGTGGAGAACCTCTGATGCGTAAAGATCTGGAAGAGTGTGGCCGGGCATGTTATCGCCGGGAATTCCCCTGGGGATTGGTAACCAACGGTTTGTTATTATCCCGTCAGAGACTGGACAGACTTTTACAAGCAGGCCTGCACAGCATTACCGTAAGTCTGGACGGACCGGAAGATGCCCACAACTGGTTACGCCGACATCCGGAAAGCTTTCGCCGGGCCAGTCAGGCTATCGGAATGCTGAGCCGGGAAAAAGAAATCGTATGGGATGTCGTCAGTTGTATCAATCAACAAAACATCGATACTCTCCCCGCTTTCAAAGAATATTTGATCGAACTAGGAGTCGGACAATGGCGTATCTTTACCATCTTTCCCGCAGGCAGAGCAGCACAAGTGCCTGAATTACAACTATCTTCTTCCCAATTCAAAAAAGTATTGGATTTTATCCGTCAAACCCGGCAAGAAGGTCGTATTCACGTCAATTTCGCTTGTGAAGGTTTTTTAGGTCCTTATGAAGCTGAAGTCCGTGACCAATTTTATCGTTGCCATGCCGGAATTTCTGTCGGATCTATCCGCATTAACGGAGCGATATCGGGTTGTCCCAGTATCCGGGCCAACTACGACCAAGGGAATATTTACCAGGATGATTTTATGGAAGTGTGGAACAACCGCTTCGAAAAATTCCGGAACCGGGAATGGGCCCGTCAGGGCGAATGTGCCGATTGCAACCTGTTCCGTTATTGCGAAGGAAATGGCATGCACCTACACGATGAATCCGGTAAGCTGATGACTTGCCATTATCACCGGCTATAGCTCACGGGCTATGGTAGGATTACCATAGCCCGTGAGCTATTTGGTTATATCTGCAAATCTTACTATTTTTGTCCAAATGACAGGACATGAAAATCATTCATACAGCAGACTGGCATATCGGGCAGACCTTTTTCGGCTATGACCGTTTTCAGGAACATCAGTATTTTTTAGATTGGCTGACAGATCAAATTACCACACAACAAATCGATGTGCTTCTTATTTCAGGAGATATATTCGATGTAGCTAATCCTTCTGCTCAGGCACAACGTCAATTTTATCGGTTCCTACGCCGGGTAACAGAACAAAATCCGGGCTTACAAATCATCCTGATTGCAGGAAATCATGATTCTGCCAGTCGGCTCGAAACCCCGATTCCTTTACTCGAAGAAATGAACATACAAATTCGGGGTACAGTACGTAAAAGAGCAGACGGCACAATCGATACGGAGGAATTAATCATCGAACTGAAAGACAGATCGGGGAAACGGCAAGGTTGGTGTCTGGCGGTACCCTATCTCCGACAGGGAGACTATCCGGCAGTCGAGAGTGAAGGAGATCCTTATCAGGCAGGGGTTAAGGCCATGTACGACACGCTGGTTGCCTGCGTCGAAGAACGCAGGCAAAAACAAGAAGCCATCATTGCTATGGGACACCTGCAAGCCGCAGGAAGTCAGATTTCCGAAGGTGATCAAAGTGAACGCCTGATCATCGGCGGACTCGAAGGGATTCCTTCCAGTGTCTTCCCTTCCCAAATCACTTACGGAGCTTTGGGCCATATCCACCGGGAACAGCAGATTGCCAACCGCAACGAGATACGCTATGCCGGCAGTCCGTTACCCATGTCTTTTGCAGAAGAAAATTACCGCCACGGAGTGATCTTACTGGAGATCGACAAAGGAATACTTCTAAATCAGACTAAAATTATTTTTAATCCTTTAGTCACTTTACTTCGTATCCCTAAACATCCGGCCCCCTTGGACGAAGTGTTGAATCGCCTCTCTCAGCTCCCGGAAGAGAGAGACGATCATCCGGCCCCTTTCCTCGAAGTCAGGGTACTACTCACCGAACCGGAACCTGCTTTGCGCAATAAAGTGGAGGAAGCCCTACGCACCAAACAGGTGCGTTTAACCCGGGTACTCCCCTTTTATCCGGATACAGTACAACTTACAAAAAACGAGAATACGCTCACCACCGAAGAATTACTGGATCCCTGGAAGCTGTTGAACCGAGTATACGAAAGGCGATATCAAAATCCTCTGCCCGAAGAATTGGCTCATTTATTCCGGGAAGTCATTGAAGAATCACAGCTGAAAATGGGAGAAAAACAATGAAAATATTACGTATACAAGGAAAAAATCTGGCATCCATTGCCGGAGAATTCGATATCGATTTTACGGCAGCTCCTCTGCGATCTGCCGGGATCTTCGCAATATGCGGTCACACCGGTGCCGGAAAATCGACTATTCTGGATGCTATCTGTCTGGCCTTATTCAACAATATGCCCCGCACCACCGGTATTGAAGGTACTAAAATGCCGGATGTCGGACAAGAATTCATTCAACAGGGAGATCGTCGTCAAATACTCCGCAGAGGTACTGCCGAAGCGATGGCTGCTGTAGAATTTATTGCTGTAGACGGAAAAAGTTATCGCTCGGTATGGCGGGTATGGCGAGCCAATAATAAAATAAGCGGGAAACTTCAACCTGCAGAACTCCGGGTATACCCCCTTGGAGATCCGTCTCCTATCACTACAGGAATCAGTGAATCGGAGAATAAATTGATTCAACTCATCGGTCTGAATTATAATCAATTCACCCGTACCGTTTTATTGGCACAAAATGAATTTGCCCGATTCCTCAAAGCCCGGAAAGAAGAAAAGGCCGAAGTACTCGAAAAACTGACCGGTACTGAAATCTATTCTGTTATCTCGAATACGGTCTATTCCAAAACGACAGCTATCCGCAATGAATGGAAAGAACTCTCCGCCCGTATGGGGAATATTCGCCTGCTTACCCAGGAAGAAATCGAGACATTACAGCAACAATCGGCCAAACTCCTGAAACACGAAAAGGCTCTTCAACAAAAAAATGAAGAAATCCAACGTAAAATACGTTGGATAGAGCAATTAGAACAAATCAATCAATCTAAATCGGAAGCCCAGGCCACCCTTTCGGATGCCCAAAAAGTACAAGCCGAAGCACAAGCCCAGTCAGTCTGGTTACAGCAGATGGAAAGCATCGAAAGCAGCCGTCTTTTTGGGATTGAAAAAAATGAATGTACCACTCATTTAGTAAGCCAAACTGAATTATTACGACAAACAGAACAGGCGCTCTCCGATCTGAACGAAAAAGCCACGCAAACCCTTCAATCGGTGGAACGGCAAAAATCATTGGTAAACCAATATACAACCCAGTACAATAAGCTTAAACCGGAACTTTTAGAAGCCCGTCGTTTAGATATCGGAATTGTCAATGCCCGGCAGGTAGAACAAGAGAGCCGGAAAACTTTAACCGACCTGCAAGATAAAATCAAAGTGCATCAAAAAATTCAGGATAGCAGATACTCCCGTATTCTGCAACAGAGAGAATTAGACGATAAATTAAAAGAATGGTTCAGGAAAAACAGGCAACATGAACAAATGTGCCTGAACATAAAGCTGATCGAAAGTTTTCTGGATACAGCTTATACCCAAAGGTTGCAGGTTATAGAAAATCAATCTTTATATACCTCTACTCTACAACAACTAACAGTAAGCCGGCAACAGCTGGAACTTCAACGCCGTGAGATCGAAACATCCATACAACGTCACAATGACCTCCTGCAGTTGCGCCAGCAACAACAAATATCGGTCAATCGGTTTCCCATAAGCGAACTTCGCAATCGTAAAGAACAACTCCGCCTACAACGCGAAAGATTGCTTCAGGAAATTACCTTGACGGAAAAACTAGATAAGACCCGGCAAGAACTGAGAAAAAGGCAAGATAAACTGCAACAACAACAACAAAATTTACAAGCACTCAAAGTTCGCCTGACCGAATACAAAAAAGAAATCGAAATTGCAGAAATAAAATACACGACCATACGCCACACTTTGGAACAAGCCCGACTATCGGTTTCAGAAAATGTCGTTCGACTCCGGGCCCAACTGGAAGAAAATACCCCTTGCCCGGTATGTGGCAGCCAATCCCACCCTTATGCGGCACATCATCCTCTGGCCGACGGCTTGCTCGAAACACTCGAAAAAGAAGTCAGACAGCATGAAGCAGCATATAATCGGTTAAAAACCGAAAATGCGCGTCTTGAAGCCGAACACCGGTACCTCGGAGAAGTATTACCCGTATTACAAAATGAAAAATATGAATCGCAAGAAGAATGCGAAGAGATTCACCAGCAAATTAAGGATCTTTATTCGGGCAGGTCTGTTTCTAACGGACAAAATCGGATAAACCTAAGAGAACAGCTGAATATCAGCCAAAAAGAATTGGAAAGTATTCGTCTGAAAGAAAACGAATGGGAGCAACGGCAACATCAGTTAGAAACGCTCCAAAAAGAACTGGATAAAATACAAAACCAAAACAATGCCCTGCAAAAAACATTTCAGCAGACCCAGGAAAAGGTAGTCGGTCAAGCCACTGAACTATCTAAGTTGCAAGAGATCATTGAAGGCCTGAAAGTCCAGCAAAATATTTCACTGGAAAAGGTCGCTCCTTTTATGCATGCACCTACCTGGCGACAACGCTGGGAAGATAACTACCCGGATCTCAAACAGGAACTGACCACAGCTGCTCAAAAATGGCAAACTAAAACGCTGCAATCGGCAGAAAATGAAAAACTATTGCTTCAATCGGTAGCTGAATACGAGGAGAATCAGAAAAATCTGGAATCCTTCCGCCAAAGCGAAACAGAAGCCGCAGAGGCTTTGAAAAAACGCTCTGAAGAGACTTTGTCTTTCATCCGGAAACGGGCCCGGCTTCTGCAAGGTCAAATGGTCGATGAAACCGAACGTTATTGGCAAGAGTTAACAGAAAGGGCGACTCAAGAACTGGAAACAGCCATCCGGCAGAAAGAACAGCTTTCAGGCCAATCGGAACAACTAAAAGGAAAAATCACCCAACTCCGTACCACCTGTGACCAATATCAAAAGCGCCTGGAAAAAGCCACCCGGCAATTAGGCGAATGGCTGGAAAAATACAATCGGACAGCCCCTGTTCAGCTAACCGAAGCCACTCTCATTTCACTATTGCAAGTGGCACCTGAAAAAATCCGGGAAGAACGGGAAAGACAAAATCACCTCCGGGATAAGGTAACGACTGCTTTGGCCACTCTACGGGAACGTGAAAAACAATTGGCCGATCATTTACAATCGCCCGGCCGCCCCGATCCACAATCGGAATCACTTTCCTCTTTACAGCGTCAATACACCGCATTACAAGAGGAATCCGAGCGTATCCTCCAACAAAAAACCGAAGTATTGGCAACTCTGCACACCCAGGAAGAAAACCAAAAACAAGCGGCCAGCTTAAAGGATACCCTCGATGCGAAAACGAAATTATTAAACCAATGGAGCAAACTAGACGATCTAATCGGTTCACAGAGTGGCTATAAGTTTAAAGAGATCGCCCAAGGATATACGCTGGATATCCTGTTATCATACGCCAATATACAACTTCGGGAATTAACCTCCCGCTATCAGTTGCAGCGTATACCCGATGAGTTGGCCCTACAAGTCATCGATCACGATCTCTGCGATGAAGCCCGGTCGGTATTCTCTTTATCGGGAGGCGAATCCTTCCTCATCTCTCTGGCTTTAGCCTTGGGCTTATCTTCCTTTTCTTCACGGAATCATTTCGAAGAAAATCTCTTTATCGACGAAGGTTTCGGCACTTTAGACAGCGAAACCCTGCAAATTGTCATGGAAGCCCTGGAACGTCTCCGCTCACAAGGCCGGCAGGTGGGAATCATATCCCACGTACAGGAATTGACCGAACGTATTCCTGCCAAAATTTGTCTGGTAAAGACCGGCAACGGAAAGAGTAAAGTCGTTGTAGAATAAAGAAACCCCTATGCCGGATATACAATATTCGGCATTATTTTTTATCTTCGCGGGAGATAAGAAAAAATGGTCAGATATTTTATTGAATTAGCTTATAACGGCAGCCGATACCACGGCTGGCAAATCCAGCCGGGAGCATCGTCCGTGCAGGAAGAAATCAACCGGGCCCTCAGTACTTTGCTACGCCAGGACATATACGTCGTCGGCGCCGGTAGAACGGATACGGGTGTACACGCTTCATTTTTCGTCGCTCATTTCGATATCGAATGTGAACTTCCGGAGCCGCAACAGGTGGTCTATAAACTGAACGGATTACTGGATAAAGATATTGCAATCTACAAAATATACCGGGTACCTATGGATAAACATGCCCGTTTTTCGGCTATTTCCCGTACCTATAAATATTATATCGATAAAACAAAAGATCCGTTTACCTATCCATTTGCCTGGAAAGCTTATCCCCTGCCGGATATTCAGGCAATGAACGAAGCCTGCCGGGTGTTATTCGATTATACGGACTTTACCAGTTTTTCGAAACTTCATACCGACGTCAAAACCAATAATTGTATTATATATGAAGCTCAGTGGGAAGAGACCGATAAACAGCTGATTTTTACGGTAAAAGCCAACCGTTTTTTGCGGAATATGGTAAGAGCGATTGTCGGTACGTTGATTGACGTGGGAAGAGGTAAACTGACCCCAGAAGATGTTCGCAAAATTATAGAATCTAAAAACCGCTGTAATGCAGGTACTTCTGTTCCTGCACAGGCTCTATTTCTTTGTCATATTGAATATCCGGAATAAAAAGACATATAAAATGAAAAAGATCATCTTTTTATTTATAATAAGCAGTCTGATTTCTATTAAAGGAATAGGATTAACACTCTCTCCGGAGACCGAAGTCAGTATCCTGACTTGTGCTCCCGGCAACGAATTATACTCTCTTTTCGGTCATACGGCCATCCGGATCAACGATCCCCGACACCAAATCGACAGGGTGTACAATTATGGCACTTTCGACTTCTCTACTCCCCATTTTTATTTAAAATATGCACGAGGCCTGCTTCCTTATCAGCTGACTGTTCAGAAATTCTCCCATTTCATATACAATTATCAGCTGGAAGAACGTACGGTCTACGCTCAAACTATCCGGCTGGATTCGCTGGAAAAACAACGGATTTTCGATCTGCTCGAAGAGAACCTACTCCCGCAAAACCGCTATTATCTCTACAACTTTCTATTCGATAATTGTACCACCCGAAGCAGGGATATCTTATTAAAAAGTTTACCCGACAGTGTCGCCTGGAATATGCCGGATGTAAACAAAAATTTCTGGAATCTACTGGATGAGTACTTGCAAGCTTCCCCTTGGGTACAATGGGGCATACATACGATCCTGGGGCAAAGGGGTAATCGTACAGCCACTACTTTTCAATATATGTTCTTGCCGGATTATCTGATGTATGGACTTAAAAATGCCCGATACGACGGACAATTGCTGGCCGAACCTGCCGAAGTTTTATATCAGGCTCCGGAAATGAACCTATCCAATTCCTGGTATGGGACTCCCCTTTTCGTTTTTGCTCTAGGATGCCTGCTACTGATCCTACTTTTACAATATGTTAAAAGCCGGTCATTATTGAATGTCATTTCCCTTATTTTTCTCCTTTTCACAGGAATTGTAGGGGTTTTGATTGTATTCTTAGGAGGTTTTACAGCACACCCCATCACTGCTCCAAACTGGAATATCCTATGGGCCAATCCGCTCAATTTATTTGTAATCCCTTTTATTTTCAGGAAAGCGCTTCCTCTATTCATTAGAAAATATCTGAAATTCTATCTGGCTATCCTGGCTATAGCTATACCGGTCTGGGCCATTGCTCAGCCAGCCGTACCCATGGCTTCTATCTCTTTGATTATCCTGATGATCTATCTGTGTTTCAGACTAAGAAATGAAAAAAGATAAAAAATACCCGCAAAACTATTGCAGATTTATAGAAATGCCCTATATTTGCACTCGCAAAACAGCACTGGTGGCATAGCTCAGTCGGTAGAGCAAAGGACTGAAAATCCTTGTGTCCCTGGTTCGATTCCAGGTGCTACCACGTAAAAGCGACTATTTTTTTAGTCGCTTTTTTTTATTTGGAACTCTGGGACGGACCTTTCGTCCCGATTTCAGATATAACTACGTCACAGCATCATGCAAGGCCTGCAAAATACCCCACTGTCCCTGTCTGAAATGTCCCCCGTAGACTATTCAGGGACACTCTCCTATTTGAATAACGGAAAATCACCTGTATCATGAGAACCACTGTAAACGGTGGCATGATAGATATTTCTATCAAAATAAGCTGTCCCGTAAACCTTGTGAATTTCTTACCCCAATTTCAATAGCTAACTTCTCCTGAATTTGGAAACAATGAAAATCAATCTGATTATTTTATAATAAGTAGATACTATGTTGAAAGTATTAAGTTTTTCCAAAAGATGAGCTTTACAGCAAATATCTTACGAAAATAATACGCTAATTTTGTAAACAAAATAAAGACTGGATAATATGGAACAATTGCATGTTTTTGACTGCTCGAATGTCCTTATAGCAAGTTTTTTCACTGATGACAGAGGCTGTGCCCACGAAAATCGGGAGCACACGCTTATTTACCTGTGTTCAGGCGAACTCGAAATCGAGGAACGCGGTAAGAAAACGATATTGCATCCGGGCGAGTGTGCCTTCATGCGGCGGGATAACCGGATGTGGTTGCAGAAACGCGCCGACGAGGAACATCCTTACCGCTCCGTCGTGCTGAAATTCACGAAACCGTTTCTGCGGGAACTCTACCAGACGCTCGACAAGAAAGAGATTCCTATGGAATCGAAACGTGAAAAAGCGAGCCTGCGCGTATTGCCGAATAACCGCCCCGACATCCGTAGCTTGTTCGAGTCGGTCATTCCGTATTTCGATACAGGTGTGAAGCCCTCCGACGACGTATTGAAATTGAAAATGATCGAGGGAGCCTATGTCTTATTCAATACAGATAAGACTCTCTACGCTTCGCTGTTCGATTTCGTCGATCCGTGGAAAATAGACATC
>NZ_LARE01000031.1:0-35488 GCF_000980245.1 Odoribacter sp. N15.MGS-14 | reverse complement strand
AGGCTGCGGGTATGAAGTATGCGGTGATCACCACGAAGCACCACGAAGGTTTTTGTCTGTTCAAAACTGATTATACGGACTATCAGGCCCTGAACGCTCCCTTGTGCCGCAAGGATTTGATCAGGGAGTGGGTGGAGGCTTTCCGGGCGGAAGGACTGAAGGTGGGATTTTATTACAGTCTGCTGGATTGGCACCATCCGGACTTTGAGATTGACCGGATTCATCCGCAGGCACCTAAAGATCCGAAAGACTACAAGAAACTGAATAAGGGGAAGGATATGGACCGCTACCGGGAGTATGTGAAAAATCAGGTGACGGAATTACTGACCAATTACGGAAAGATCGATCTGATGTGGCTGGATTATTCTTATCCCAAAGGGGAGCATGGCAAGGGACGGCAGGATTGGGATTCGGAGAATTTGATGAAACTGGTCCGTAAATTGCAGCCGGGTATTATCGTAAACGACCGGGCAGACTTGCTGGATGTGCCGGGAGGCTGGGATTTCAGCACTCCGGAACAGTATAAGGTGGCCAAATGGCCGGAAAGAGACGGAAAGAAAATCCCCTGGGAAACCTGTCAGACTTTTTCCGGATCATGGGGATATTACCGGGACGAGGCTACCTGGAAAGACAACAGGCAATTGCTCGGGTTGCTGATCGAATCGGTGAGCAAGGGGGGAAACCTGCTTTTGAATGTGGGGCCTACGGCCCGGGGGACTTTTGATCAAAGGGCACAGGAGAGGCTTGCCGGTTTGGGCAAATGGATGGCTGTGAACAGTCCTTCCATTTATGGCTGTACAGAGGCTCCGGCCGGTTTTGATGCTCCGGACAATACGCTGCTGACTTATAATCCGGAGACAAACCGCCTGTATGTGCATTTACTGGATTATCCGTTAGGCAGGTTGTTGTTGAAAGGATATGCCGGTAAGGTGAAATATGCACAGTTTTTGCACGACCGTTCGGAATTGCGGTTCGGCAAGGCCAATGCAAGTGTGACCCACAAGGATGAACTGGACGAAAAGGATATTCTTTTGGTGTTACCGGATGTCAGGCCCGATGTTGAAATTCCGGTGATAGAGCTGATATTGAATTGATAAAAAGACTTTCTGTCCCGATTCCGGGACAGAAAGAAAAAATGCCTGCAGTTATTCAAGCCTGTCCTTTCGGTTCCAGATCGATAGGAAATCCTGTCGGTTGCTGGTTTTCCGAAGCAAGGCGTATCGTACCGTTATCCTGTTCATATTTCCAGATATTGTCCTGTAAAGCCAACATCAGGCGTTTGGCATTTTCGGGAGTCAGAATAATCCGGCTTTTTACTTCCGGTTTCGTTACTCCGGGCATCAAACGGATAAAGTCGATAATAAACTCCGAAGTTGAATGTGCTATGATCGTCAGATTTGCATAAGTGCCTTGGGCCACCTCATGGCTCAGATCGATTTCCAGTTGGGTCTGTTTTTGTTCTTCCATTGTTTATTGAATTGATAATCAGTATGCTTTGATTGGTGATATTTCTATCTGAACAAATATATACTATTTTATATAATGAACGTAAAATTTTTTTCGGATTCTGATTTGAAAAAGTGAAATAAAGGCAAGATGGTAATTACCGGCCGATTTTGTGTTATCTTTGCCGGAGCATTACGAACAGAGCGTGATGTGAGTGATTGTTGTAAATAATAAAAAACAGAGAAAAATGACTGCGAATTGGTTTGAAGCGAAGGTGAAGTACATGAAGGTGAACGAGGATGGGCGTGAAAAAAAAGTAAATGAAGCTTACCTGTTGGATGCGATGTCGTATACGGAAGCAGAGAGCAGGATTATGCATGAGATGGAATCGGTGATTTCGGGAGATTATTATATCAGTAGTCTGAAAAAATCGAATATTACGGAACTGGTTCCTTCGGAAGATGAAAATGACGACCGTTGGTATAAGGCGAAGGTAAACATCATCGATGCCGATGAAGTGAGCGGAAAAGAAAAATCCACCGGTCAGTATTATCTGGTGGCAGCCTCGAATATTAACAAAGCTTTGGAGAATCTGGAGAAAAGTCTGGCTTCTTTTGTGGTTCCTTATGAGATTGCCAGTCTCACGGATACTCAGTTTATGGATGTATTTCCTTATTTTTCCGATGAAGAAGAACAGATTCCGGAAAATCTGAAGCCGTTGACCGAGGAAAAAACGGAAGAGGAAATTTAGGCTATAATAGAAACGTAGGTTTATTTCGTTAGTAATTCGTCTTCGGTGATCGGAATTGGCGACCCGGTCGCTTCTGTCGGTCGTCTAACTTTTTCTATCACTGACCGGCGGAACTCCTCGCAAGCTCGTCAGACACCACCGGTCGGGCGTTCAGAAAAAGCAAGACGACACTCGACAGAGCTCCAATGGTCGCCAATCCCGATCACCTCCGACTTACGTTATCACTGAATTGCAAACCAATCTTGATTTAAGAAAGATTATTCTCACTGGAAATAATCCGGACGGTCCGGCTTCTTGCTGTTGCAAATTTTTGGTTGTATTTTCTTTGCCGGTTAGCTCTGCCGTGAGATGAAGGGTTTTATGCCGGAAGACCATTGGAGCAGGAACGAGGGTCCGGTTAGGTTTTCCGAACGCCCGACCGGTGGTGTCTGACGAACGGAGTGAGGAGTTCCGCCGGTCAGTGAAGGAAAGCCTTACCGGACCGGTCCAGGCGAACCGGTCTGACGGGATAAAACCCGGAATCGGAATAGAAAGAAAAAATAAACCTACTATTGGTTTCTCCGTAAAAAAGTAGATGACAGGCGGTAAATCATTCCTTTTTTAAGGGTCCGATCTATTAAATATTCCTTAAATTTTCGTAAACGTTTGTGTCTCATTCTTTTCTCAGGTAATGAGCGAGTTATTTCTTTTTGAAAATCTCTGGTTTAATCCTTTTTTCTTTTCTAACTTTGGGGTGCCTTTAGAGAAGGAGTGTAAGCTTTTATAGGTGAATATGAAGCAAACTGTTATAATCCAAAGGCTTTAGCGATTCGATTGAAACATTTTTCGGTGAATTGCGTAGGGAAAAGATCAAGTCTTATTGTAATATAAACGATTGATATAATGAAAACACGTATTGAACATGACTTGCTAGGCGAAAAAGAAGTGCCGGCAGATGCGTACTATGGTATACAAACTCTTCGGGGAATCGAGAATTTCCAGAATATCAGTGGGATCACCATCGGAGACTATCCGAATTATGTGAAAGCATTGGCTATGGTGAAATGGGCTGCTGCAAAGGCAAACCAGGAATTGGAAATCCTTCCGGACGATATTGCCAATGCAATTACCCGGGCTTGTGAAGAAATTATCGGAGGCAAACTCCACGATCAGTTCCCGGTCGATCTGATCCAGGGAGGTGCAGGTACTTCTACCAATATGAATATCAATGAAGTGGTTGCTAACCGGGCATTGGAATTGATGGGACACCAAAAAGGTGAATACCAATACTGTCACCCGAACAACCATGTCAATATGTCTCAGTCGACTAACGATGCTTATCCGACTTCTTTCAAGTTGGCCTTCATCTTTATGAACGAGGAACTGGTTGCTGACCTGAAACTGTTGATTCAGGCATTCCGGGCTAAAGGAGAAGAGTTTAAAGAAGTGCTGAAAATGGGACGTACCCAGTTGCAGGATGCTGTGCCGATGACTATGGGACAGGAATTCGAAGCTTTTGCTGCAAACCTGGAGGAAGAAGTAGACCGGCTGAACCAGATGGCTAAATTGTTCCTCGAAGTGAATATGGGGGCAACTGCTATCGGTACAGGTATCAATTCCGAACCGGAATATTCTGCCAAATGTATCAAAAATTTGCGGATCATCAGCGGAGAAGAGTTTGTACTGGCTTCTAACCTGATCGAGGCTACTCCCGATGCCGGTTCATCTGTCATGTATTCATCAGCCCTGAAACGTTTGGCTGTGAAATTATCTAAAATTTGTAACGACCTGCGTTTATTATCCAGTGGCCCCCGTTGCGGCTTGAATGAAATCAACCTGCCGCCGATGCAGCCGGGTTCTTCTATCATGCCGGGTAAAGTGAATCCGGTAATTCCCGAGGTGGTAAACCAGATTTGCTATCGGATTATCGGTAACGACCTGACCGTAACCTTTGCTGCCGAAGCCGGACAGTTGCAGTTGAACGTGATGGAACCGGTTATGGTTCATGCCATCTTCAGTTCGATCAAGATGTTGCAGAAGGGTATGGATCGTCTGCGGATCCTTTGTGTTGAAGGCATTACTGCCAACACTCAGCATTGCCGTGAAATGGTATTGAACAGTATCGGTATCGTCACCGCCCTAAATCCGACTTTGGGATATGAGAATTCTTCCCGTATCGCTAAACGTGCCCTGAAAGAAAACCGTAGCGTTTACGATCTGGTACTCGAAGAAGGACTACTGACCAAAGATGAACTGGATCAGTTGCTGAAACCCGAAAGTATGATTAAACCGCATAAGTTCTATAAAAAGAAATAAGGCGTAAAATAAAGATAAAAAGAGCACTTTCACAGAGGTGCTCTTTTTTTATTTCCATATTTTGCCGGATCAGTTTATAAATCTTGGCAATGATATACATATTTATAAGTGTAAATATGATAAAGTACAGGGGAGATATTGGGGGAGTAAAAGTTACAAAAGGTATGGGACTGATGAGGAATATTGGGATGAAAACCTTTGGATCGGATTTCATCCCCCTTGTGTAATTTATCTGGCTGACATCACCTGTGTTTCGACTTCTTCCATGTTGCTTTCGTCGAAGACGAGGGTTTTGGCATTCGGAAGGTAAGTATATACTTGTTTACCTTTCATTTCAACCACTTTTACTTTGTTTTCCCCATTCATCTGATACCAGGATTTTTCTTCCGGAAAATACCTGAAATCGACTTTCTGGTCGCTGTTTACAAGGGCTATGGTCATTTGGTCCTTGGTTTTTGTCACCTTGTACTCCTGGCCTTCATAGGCGAACTTCACTTCTTCCTGTTGCCCGTCTTTCATGCTGATCGGATTCCGGCCTCCCCACCATTCGATGGAGTTGAAGATCAAACCGTCTCCCAAAATACAGATTTCGTAAGCGGGAATGATACACATGCCTAAAAATACCAACTCATTGACAAATTTCTTTTGAGAGACTTGTCCATTCCAATGGTGTAATTTGCTTGTTAAACGGAAAGGACCGTAACATCCGCCGATAGCTACCGACATTCCTCCGATCAGAATAACTACTGCCGCCCGTGTGATAAATTTTTTCATTGTATTTCTTTTTATGGTTATTTGTCGGTATTTACGATATCGGGTGGGAAAGGTTTTCACTCTAGGAAATATACCTCCAAGTAATGCGGGTTTTGAACAGGCGTTTGATTTGGATGGCGAAGAGTTGGTTTTCTTCCTTGATCAAATCGGCATCTTCGGACAGGATGCCGTTGGCGATTCGGGTTGCTTCGTTGAGGATCAAGGTGTCTTTACCCAGATTAGCCACCTTTAGACTGCAGGTGAGGCCACTTTGTTGGGTTCCTTCGATATCTCCGGGACCACGCAATTTCAGGTCGGCTTCGGCGATTTCAAAACCGTCGTTGGTAGCGGTCATGGTATCGATGCGTTTCCGGGAGTCGTTGGAAATCTTATAGGAAGTCATTAGAATACAATACGATTGGTCAGCGCCGCGGCCTACCCGTCCCCGTAACTGATGGAGCTGTGACAATCCGAAACGTTCGGCACTTTCAATGACCATAATAGAAGCATTGGGAACGTTTACCCCCACTTCGATGACTGTAGTAGATACCAGTATTTTGGTTTCTGCGGTGACAAAACGGCGCATTTCCGAATCTTTTTCAGCCGGTTTGAGTTTACCGTGAACCATGCCTACTTTATATCCTTTGGGAAGGAAGTAATTGTTGATTTGTTCGTAGCCTTCTTCCAAATTCCGGAAATCCATTTTTTCCGACTCATAGATCAAGGGATATACCACATAAGCCTGCCGTCCTTTGAGCAGTTCTTTTTCAATAAACTGAAATACTTCCAATCGTTTTTTATCGAAAGCATGAAAAGTAGTAATGGGTTTACGTCCCGGAGGAAGTTCGTCGATTACCGACACATCGAGGTCACCATATAAAGTCATAGCTAATGTACGGGGAATAGGGGTGGCTGTCATCACCAGTACGTGGGGAGGAATGGTATTTTTTTGCCAGAGTTTGGCACGTTGGGCTACACCGAAACGGTGTTGCTCGTCGATGATTACCAGGCCGATATTCTGAAAAGACACCACATCTTCGAGCAAAGCATGGGTACCGATCAGAATTTGCAGGCTACCGTCCTGTAAGCCCCGGTGAATTTCTTCCCGCTCGCGTTTTTTTGTCGACCCTGTGAGTAAAGCTACGGTGATCCCCATTTCTCCCAGCATGCCCTGGATCGTTTCATAATGTTGGGTGGCCAGAATCTCGGTGGGAGCCATCAGACAGGTCTGGCAACAATTGTCCAGCGCCATCAACATACACATCACAGCCACCAGGGTTTTACCGCTGCCTACATCTCCCTGCAACAGCCGGTTCATCTGTTTCCCACTGCCGCAATCCTGACGGATTTCTTTAATCACCCGTTTTTGTGCATCGGTCAGTTCGAAAGGTAGGTATCGATGATAGAATGTGTTGAAATATTCACCGATCGTTTTGAACTCATGGCCTTTAAAATAAGTTTTGCGTTTGTATTTGAGTTTCAGGATATTCAGCTGGATGTAAAATAGTTCCTCAAATTTCAGTCGGAATAAAGCTTTACGCAGCATGTCCGGATTTTCCGGGAAATGGATATTATAGAGAGCCTCATGCAGATACATGAGTTTGTGTTGCTGAATAAACCAGGCTGGCAGGGTTTCTGAGATTTTCCCTTTGATGGTTTTAAAAATGGAATCCTGAATTTTGCTGATCGCTTTGGAGTTTAGGAAAGCCTTTTTCATCTTTTCGGTGGTCGGATAGACGGCTTGAAAACCGACCAACAGTTGGGAAGCTTTTTCAAAGCTGTCGATTTCAGGATGTACAATATTCAGCTTGTGGTTGAATTCGGAAGGTTGTCCGAAAATCAGGTATTCTTTGTCGGGTTCGATTTGGTTGGTCAGGAATTTAAATCCTTTGAACCAGACTAATTCCAGGGTTCCTGTCTCGTCATAAGCCGTTGCAGTCATACGCAAGGCTTTGCCTTCACCGATGGTTTTCAGATTACGGATTTTAGCCTTGATCTGAATATAAGGCAGACGTCCGTTCAATTCTGCGATGGAATAGATTTTACTCCGGTCGATGTATTTGAAAGGGACATGGTAGAGCATATCCTCATAACTCTGCACCTGAAGTTCCTCATAGAGCACGGCAGCTTTCTTTTCACCGACACCGGGTAGAAATTTGATATTCAATCCTGCAAGTTCCATGAATCGTGTTACAAAGTTTTAAATTAATCGGTCGGAAACGGCACATGTAAATTGTGGTGTTTTCTTTACCGTTTCAAAGTTACAACGTTTTTCATGAGCCTAAAAATGAAATTGGAAAAAATGCACTACTTTTGTCTGATCAGATTTTATTCAAATCTTTGAAACGACTGTAATTCATAGAAAAATGGGCTATCTGAAAGAGCGGATAAAACATGCTGTCCGATTTAGACATAAACGAGGATATGGAGTGCATTCCCCTTTTATGTTTAATTTAATTTTAAATGTTATCCGGGATCGGGAGAAACAATTTCAATATCCCGAGAGGTTGGAGAGAGAAAATTGTTTGAATCATCGGGAGAGAAAAATTTTCCGCTTATTATCCCGTTTGGTACGTTCGCTTCGGGTACATCGGATGATTTGCCTGGGAAAAAATGCCGATATCCTTTGTCGGTATTTGCAGGAAGTTTGTGATGTCGAGATTAGTGTTAATCAATTGGATACATTGCAATCTGCCGATTTCATTTATATCGGTCGGCAGTTTCCACTGGATGAAACGACTTTTGCCGGAATGTTGCAAAATCACCCGCAGAAATGTATCGTTATTGCCGATATTCACAAGAAGGGAATACATGCCCGTCTGTGGCACCAATGGCTTGAAAAAGCAACTGTATCGGTGGATATGATGTGGTATGGGATTCTATTTTTTGACGATAAGATCCAGGAGGGGAGGTATTGTTTGATGATATAGAGGGATAACGGATAAAACAGTGACGGCGGATAAGACGTAAAAAGAAGAGGGGGATGGATAATGTTTTGATTTAAAATTAGATATTATGAGGCACTACTAAATTTTGAAGAACTGAGAATTTGGCAGGTAACCAGAGAGATAACTAAAGAAAATTGTCATGAAAATTTACACAAAAACCGGTGATAAAGGAATGACTTCCCTGATTGGAGGAAAGAGAGTACCGAAGAATAGTGCACGTTTGGAATCTTATGGTACGATCGATGAATTGAATAGTTTTTTAGGCATGATCCGTTCTTTTCCTTTGGAGCAGGTGATTGCAGAAGAATTAGTGGAGATTCAGTCCCGTTTGTTCGATGTGGGAGGGAATTTGGCTACTGATCCTGAGTCGTCGGCCAATCTGAAGGTGCCTATTGGTGTGACGGAAGAAGATATTGCATTACTGGAAAATGGCATCGACCGGATGGATGCCGAAGTTCCTCCGATGAAATACTTCGTGTTGCCGGGTGGTAATCAGTGTGTTTCGTTTTGTCACATGGCGCGGACGATCTGCCGGCGTGCAGAACGGCGGATACTGGATCTGGCCGCAGAGACTGAGGTAGACGGGTCGGTGATGAAGTATGTGAACCGATTATCGGACTATTTATTTATCCTGGCACGTAAAATAGCATACGATTCGGGATGTGAAGAGATGAAATGGGTGCCGCGGAAATAAGCTGTTACTGATTTTCCGTAACGATTTCCAGCTTCCCGACATTTAGCCGGGTAGTAAGCCAGGCGTGTAATTGCTGCTTTTCTTCTGGCGTCAGCCTTTGTGTGTAGGATAGAATCGCTACTGTCAGGGTGTCGGATTGTGAAGTTGCAATCCGATTCCTGATCATTTTCGATAAGCCGATCGTTTCCACCTTGGGAAATAGAATTTTGATCTCGGGGGTAATTTTCAGGCCTAGGGAATCGTAATTGGAATAACTGTTCAATTGAGCCCGCAGGCGGATGATTTCGTTCTCTTGCCGTAATACTTTATTTTGATTGTGCTTGTAAAAATCCTGTAGGATCATGTTATCCAACTCATCTTTTTGTCCTTTTTCTTTTTCCTGTGTCAGTCCCTGGAGAACCGATAGACGAGTACCTTCCAGTTTGTATTGGGATAGTTTTTGACGTAATATCGCCAGGTAGTCTTCGGGCACTTCCTTACCGATCAAGGTGACGGAAATACTGTCTTGCAGGATGTGCTTATTGACTACGAAAGTATTCGGAAAATTGATTTCATTGGTGATAAAACGGTTGGCGTTTGTTTCGAAGATATTGGTTTTGATCATGTTGTAAGTGATGTAGATACTGGGTACCATAGTCACAAAAATGATGGTGTAAACGATCTGCTGTACTTTCTTGCCCCGTACGGGATCTACAAAAGTCTTTTTAGAAAAATGCATGAGTTTGACTCCCAGCGTGGTGGCGAAGGCGATAAAGACAGAGTTGATCATATAGAGGTAAAAAGCTCCGAAAAAATAAGTCAGGTTACCACTGGCGATACCGAATCCCGCAGTACAGAGGGGAGGCATCAAAGCGGTAGCGATGGCTACACCGGGGATCACATTTCCTTTCAGACGCGTGCTTGAAGCGACGATGCCGGCCAGTCCGCCGAAGAAAGCAATAAGCACATCGTAGATGGTAGGAGTGGTCCGGGCTAATAGCTCGGAACGGGCTTCGTTGAGTGGAGAGATCAGGAAATAAAGGGTGGAAGTCAGGATACCGAAAATAGTGGCGATAGCCAGATTCCGGAAAGAGGTTTTGATCAATTCAAAGTCGTTGATTCCGACCCCTAAGCCGATACCCATGATCGGTCCCATTAAAGGGGAGATCAACATGGCACCGATGATCACTGCCGTGGAATTTACATTGAGTCCCAGGGAAGCGATAAAGATGGCAAAAATCAATACCCAAAGGTTACTGCCTTTGAAATTGATTCCTTTACGGATATTGTCGATGGTCTCCGCCTCATTTTCCCTTTCGTTCGAAGAGTCCAGAATGCCTTTCAGATAATTCCGGAATTGTTCCAATACATCAATAAAAGCCATTATAAATGAAAAATAGAAGTGATTACTTTTGTTTTTTAGAAATCAGTTTGTTGAGATAGGGAATCTGATTCAACGGCAGGTCGTGCCTGATCAGATAAATCAGATAGATAAATAACAGGATGGTCCGGAACCCCAAACGCAGCAACATGTTTTCGATAGGGACACTGACGGCAATGCCATATAGCACCAAAGCCAAAAGCAAGTATTTTCCGATGGATTTCAGATCGTAATGGATGGGATAATATTTTTGCCCCATCAGCCAGGAGAGAAACATCATCACAAAATAACAGGCAAAAGCAGCCCAGGCACATGCGATATAACCGAATTTCGGTACGAACAGAACGTTGAGGGCCACGATAATGACCAGACCGATCAAAGAAAAATATACCCCCCACTGGGTACGGTCCGTGAGTTTGTACCACAGCGAAAGATTGAAAAATATACCTGAAAACAATTCTGCCAACATAATAATCGGTACTACTCTTAAACCGACAAAATAACGGGGATCGATGAAATACCGGATAATGTCCAGGTAGAACATAACTCCTAGAAAAATGAGTAAATCTACGATGACAAAGTATTTCATCGCCATGGCATAAGTTGTGCGTTTATCTTCTCCTTTGGTTTTGGCAAAAATAAAAGGTTCGTATGCATAACGGAAGGCTTGGGTGAACATGATCATGACTACTGCGATTTTGACGTTGGCTCCGTATATTCCCAATTGATCGGCAGCAACCTGGGGGTCGGACAATAGATAAGGATATAGGATTTTATCCAGATTTTGGTTCATGATACCTGCTAATCCCAGAATCAATAGCGGGAAAGAGTAATGCAGGATTTCTTTTAACAACCGCCAGTCGAAATGCCAGCGTATCCTGAATATTTCAGGAGTCAGCAACAACAACAATACGAAGGAAGCGATCACATTGGAAACCAAAATATACCCAGCTCCATAATCAGGCCGGTAAAACCAGGAGATCAAGTCGGGATGATTTTTATAAATGACCGGACAAACTACCAGAAAAAATAAATTGAAAATGATAGTGAGTGCGATATTCAATAATTTCAGGAAAGCAAAACGAAGGGGACGTAAGCGGTAACGCAAATAGGCAAAGGGAAGGGCACTGAAAACATCCAGGGCGATGATTATTGCGATCATCCCGATGTAATCTTGGTGCTGCCCGTATTGTAATGCTCCCGATATGGGGGATAAGAAGCTGAAAACCAAGATCAGAAACAGACAGGTCGTGATCCCGAGCGAAGTCATACAAGTGGAGTATACGGTTTGGGGATCTCCTTTAGAAGAGTCGTTGGCATACCGGAAAAAACCGGTTTCCAGACCGTAAGTCAGAAGTACGAGCATGGTACCGATCCAGGCATACAAGTAAACGACAATCCCGTATTCGGCCGGGACAAGCAAGTAGGTATACAAAGGAGTCAGACACCAGTTTAAAAATTTCCCGATGATGCTGCTCATACCATAAATGGCCGTGTCCTTGGCTAAACTTTTTATTCCTGCCATGATAAGTTGGTTAAGATAAACGGACAAAGATAGGGTTAAAAAGGTAAAAGGTAAAAGGTAAAAGGTAAAAAAAAGCGGGAAGGCTGAAAAAGCCAAAGGTGGGAAGCTATAAGCTAAAGGGTATAAGTAAGAGGCTATAAGCTAAAGGTAGGAGGTAAAGGGGGAAGGTTAAGAACGAGAGGCTAATAGATAAAGGTAAAAAAATAATGGGACAGAAGTAAAACGGTGAAATTAGGCGATAAAAAAAGCTAAAAGCAGGGGATGAGCCTAGCCTTTAGCTTCTTGTTTTAACCTTATAGCTTTTAGCCTTTAGCTTTCCAAAAAATTCGGATACATGTAGTTGGTTGCGGGGATGAAGGTTTCTTTGATACATTGTGGAGATACCCATCTCAGCAGGTTGAACACGGATCCGGCTTTATCGTTGGTTCCGGAAGCCCGGCCGCCGCCGAAAGGTTGCTGGTCGACGACAGCTCCGGTAGGTTTGTCGTTGATGTAGAAATTGCCGGCTGTATGTGTCAGGCGCTCGGTCAATTTTTCGATGTTAGCTCTGTCGTTGGAGAAAATAGCTCCGGTCAAGGCATAAGCTGAACCGGCATCCAGCAGGTCGAGCGTTTCCTCTATTTGATCGGGTTCGTATACGTAGATCGTCAATACCGGACCGAACAATTCTTCGCGCATCGTAATATAGTCCGGTTTCTTGGCCTGGATAACAGTCGGGTAAATAAAGTAGCCTTTGGATTTATCGTATTTGCCTCCCAGGATCACTTCGGCATCGGGCGAAGCTTGCGCATCATCGATTGCTTTGGCCAGTTTGTCGAAAGAAGCTTCATCTATCACAGCATTGACGAAGTTACTGAAATCTTCGACTCCTCCGGTTTTGATTTTATTCAAATCTGCCTGCATCAAAGCTTTTACTTCCGGCCAGATGTTGGAAGGAATGTAAGCGCGTGAAGCGGCAGAACATTTTTGTCCCTGATATTCAAAGGCTCCCCGGATTAAAGCTGTCGCTACCGGTAGTGCTTTAGCTGTCGGGTCGGCAAAAACATAATCTTTACCTCCGGTTTCACCGACGATACGTGGATAAGAACGATATTTACCGATGTTTTTAACGATAGTAGCCCAGATATCATTGAATACTCCGGTAGAACCGGTGAAATGAATACCGGCAAAGTCCTTATTGCTGAATATTACGTCTGAAGCTGTCGGGCCTGAACAGTATACCAAGTTGATCACACCGTCGGGCAGACCGGCTTCCTGTAATATTTTCATGACGATATAAGCTGAATAGACTGCAGTTTTCGAAGGTTTCCATACACAAACATTTCCCATTAAAGCAGGAGCTCCCGGCAAATTACCGGCAATAGAAGTGAAATTGAACGGAGTCAGGGCAAATACGAAACCTTCTAACGGGCGCCATACCGTACGATCCCAGATGCCTGCCGACGAGTTGGGTTGCATATGATAAAGATCGTACATATTTTTAACATTGAAACGATAGAAATCAGCCAATTCACAAACACAGTCGATCTCTGCCTGAAAAGCATTCTTGGATTGTCCCAACATCGTCACGGCATTTAAAATCTGACGGTAAGGACCGGAAATCAGCTCTGCCGCTTTCAGAAAAATAGCAGCCCGGCTTTCCCAGTTCATCTTTTCCCAAGCCGGTTTTGCTTTCATTGCAGCGTCGATAGCTAATTGTACATGGGAGGCATCTCCTTGGTGATAATGCCCTAATAAATGCTGGTGATCATGAGGCGGACGAATGTCGGCCAGTTTATCGGTCCGGATTTCTTTGCCACCGATGATCATCGGGATGTCGACTACCTGATTATGGATCTCGTTTAATTTTTCTTTTAATGCTGCGCGTTCGGGAGATCCCGGAGCATAACTTTTTATCGGTTCATTGGTAATGTTTGGTAATTTGTAAACTCCTTTAGGCATAGTGAATTAGTTTTATTGGTTGTAAGAAAAATCTTTTAAGTTGGTCAAAAATAAGAAAGTTTTTGTGTAAAAAACATGACAAAAAACAGGTTTGGGGATTTTTTTCACCCTATCTTTGCGGTGGACTTAGTTTATGATTTTATGATTTCAGTTAATAATGTAAGTGTTGTATTCGGAGGATTCTATTTATTGGATTCTGTTTCATTTCTGATCAATAAGAAAGACCGGATCGGTTTGACGGGAAGGAATGGAGCAGGGAAATCGACGACACTGAAGATGTTAGCAGGTTTACAAATACCGTCTGAAGGGAATATTTCGATGGCTTCGGATATAAAGATCGGATATTTACCCCAGACCAAAGTATATACGGATGGAAATACCGTCCGCAAAGAGGCTGAAAAGGCTTTTGCCGATTTGTTTGCCTTGAAGGATGAAGTGGAGCGATTGAATCTGGAGTTGGCTGGGAGGGAAGATTATGAGTCGGAAGCTTACATGAAACTTTTGGATAAGATTCATGAGAAAACGGAATTGTTGGCGATACGGGGGGAGAATAATATCGACCGTGAGGTAGAGGTTGTCTTGAAGGGCCTGGGTTTTAAACCGGAAGACCTCGACCGTAATTGTGAGGAATTTAGTGGGGGATGGCGCATGCGTATCGAATTGGCTAAAATATTATTGGCACGTCCTGATATTTTTTTACTCGATGAGCCGACCAATCATTTGGATATAGAATCTATTTCCTGGCTGGAATCTTTTTTGCAGACTTATTCCGGGGCTGTAGTCCTGGTGTCGCATGACCGTGCTTTTTTGGATAATGTGACCACCCGGACGCTTGAGATTTCTTTGGGGAAAGTGTATGATTATAAAGTGGCTTATTCTCAGTTCGAGCAATTGCATAAAGAACGGATCGAACAGCAGATGCGGGCTTATCAAAACCAGCAGAAGCAGATTAAGGATACAGAAGATTTTATAGAGCGTTTCCGGTATAAGGCGACAAAATCCGTTCAGGTGCAATCGCGGATCAAACAGTTGGAAAAATTGGAGCGGATAGAGGTCGAGGAAGAAGATATGGCCCGTATTACAGTGCGGTTCCAGCCGGCTGTCCGGTCGGGAGAAATTGTCCTGACGGGTAAGGAGTTGACGAAAGCTTATGGTGATCATGTGGTATTGAAAGGTATTCAGTTGGATATCAAGCGGGGAGAAAAAATAGCTTTTGTCGGTAAGAATGGAGAAGGTAAATCTACCCTGGTCAAGATGATCATGAACGAGATTCCTTTCGAGGGAGAATTGAAGATCGGACATCATGTCAATATCGGTTATTTTGCTCAGAATCAGGCTGATTTATTGGATCCTGAAGTTTCTGTCCTGGATACGGTCGATCGGGTTGCCGAAGGGGAAATCCGTAAGAAAATCCGGGATATTTTGGGAGCCTTTTTGTTTTCCGGAGAGGAGGTTGACAAAAAAGTAAAAGTATTGTCGGGAGGAGAACGTACCCGTTTGGCGATGGTACGTTTATTACTGGAGCCCTATAATCTTTTGATTCTCGATGAGCCGACGAATCACCTGGATATGCGGACAAAGGATATTTTGAAGGAAGCGCTCAGAAAGTTCGAAGGTACAGTGATTGTCGTATCTCATGACCGTGATTTCCTGACCGGTTTAGCGGATAAAGTATATGAGTTCGCTAACCAGCATATCAAGGAATATTTAGGAGGGATAACCGACTTTCTGGCAGCCAAGAAGATTGCTTGTTTCCGGGAATATGAACAATTGCATAAACCCAAAGGCAATGGAATTTCTAATGATGAAGCCGAGCGGGAAGTGAGTGAGAATAAACTGTCTTTTGAAGAAAGAAAACAGTTGAATAAGGAAATCCGTAAGGCTGAACAACGGGTAGAGAGGGCCGAACAACGGGTCACGGAACTGGAAAGTGAAGTGGTTGCTTTAGAAAAACAGATGGCTGCGGGAGTGGTGAACGATGAGTTGTTGAAAAAATACGGAGAGACACAAAAAGAACTGGAAGAAGCGATGACAGAATGGGAGAAAGCGACGGAGGAAGAGGAAGAGGTGAAAAGTAAAAGGTAAAAAGCTAGAGGCTAAAAGCTAAAGGTTATGAATATAGAGGGAGAGAAGAAGGTTATTAAAAATATAAAATAAAAGGCGGGATATGGCAAAATATAAACAGGAATGTATATTCGGGATCCGGGCTGTGATTGAAGCGATTCAGCAGGAAAAGGAGATAGATAAGGTGATGTTGAAACAGGGCGTACGAGGCGAGTTGTTTCAGCAGTTGTTCAGTTTGATCCGGGAACGGAATATTCCTTTCCAGTATGTGCCGGAAGATGTTTTTAAGCCTTTCGCCGATCGGAATCATCAGGGGGTACTGGCTGAAATATCACCTGTTCCCTATCAGGATCTGACAGAAGTGTTGGATGGCGTCGAAGCGGCGGGACGGGTACCTTTTGTATTGATCCTGGACCGGGTAACCGATGTCCGTAATTTCGGAGCGATTGTCCGGAGTGCAGAATGTGCCGGAGTGGATGTGGTGATCATTCCCAATAAAAATTCGGCTAAAATTTCTTCAGATGCTTTGAAGACCTCTGCCGGTGCTTTATATCATGTGCCGGTGTGCCGGGTATTGAATTTAAAGAGAGTGGTCCGCGAATTGAAATTCCAACGGGGCATTCGGGTATATGCTGCTACCGAGAAAGCAGAAAAGTTTTATACTGGTGCAGACCTGACTTTGCCTACAGCAATTATTATGGGATCGGAAGATAAGGGGATCGATGAGGAGTTGATCAATATTGCGACCGATTGTATTAAAATCCCACAAAAAGGTCAGATCGAATCCCTGAATGTTTCCGCTGCAGCAGCAGTGTTGCTTTTTGAAGTGGTACGTCAGAGAGGATAGAAAATATTTTTTGTAGTTACAGAGATTGCAAAAGGAAGGAAATTCAACCCTGCCTCTGTGATTTCTGTAATTAAAAAAGGATTATTTTGTGGTTTGGAATGCTTCTTTCATTGTTTTGGGAATAGTATATGTTGTTGAAATGATTATTTTCCCGGCTATATAAGCAAATCGGTATAAAAAGATTGTCACCAACAGGACGAGTACTCCTTGAAATCCTATCGGATCATTACTTCCTCTATACACTACAATTCAAATTTTATCAATAGTACTTCTCATTTTTTTTGAAATTGTACTGCTATTTTATAATTTTGTGAAAAATCGGTTTTGCTGGTTTAATATAAATTTTACTCGGTATTGATCCTGAAAAATTAATATCGAATCTTGTAAAGCGTAATCATGGTGATAGAGCTGGAGTTTTAGTGGTGTTATTTATCGTAACGATAAATTTTAATTTATGGAAATAGAAAAATTAGGAGGTACGACGGAGCGTTTATATCGTCTTGTTGCACCTTTGGTTATGAAACCTTGTATTCTCCGGGAAAATAATAATTATCCATTTAAAACCTCTATGCATCATATTTGGTTTATAGCTATCGAGGAAGAGCGTGTTGTTGGTTTTATGCCGGTAGAAATAAAAGACAAATATGCTGTAATCAATAATTATTACATCGATAAAGACGATCCGGACCTATTGGCAGCTTTATTGCGGGAGGTCATTCGTCATTATGCCGGACAATATAAATTGCAATCTGTTACTCACTCTCGCCATTTATCTGTGTTTGCAGCGAATGGCTTTTCTATAATCAGGCCATGGAAATTATATGCAAAAATGGAACACCGACAACAAGAAACCCTCTGAATGTATATGAACAGGCACAAATACGATTAGAAAAAATATTCGGACATTTCGATAATATATATGTGTCTTTCTCAGGTGGTAAGGATAGTGGTGTATTATTACAATTATGTACCGATTATATCCGGAAACATTGTCCGGGGCGTAAAATCGGTGTTTTTCATTTAGATTATGAAATACAATACGGAGAAACGATTCGTTATGTAGATGAAGTTTTGGCGTCGAATAGCGATATTTTCGAAGTATATCGGGTATGTGTACCTTTCAAGGTATCGACCTGTACTTCCATGTTTCAAAAGTTTTGGCGTCCCTGGGATGAAGAAAAGAAAGATTGTTGGGTGAGATCCATACCTGAGGGGGCTTATACACGTAAGGATTTTCCTTTTTTTTCCAGACGGATGTGGGACTATGATTTTCAGCGTAGTTTTGCCCGTTGGTTACATCGGTACAAAAAAGCCAAACGGACTTGTTGCCTGGTGGGAATCCGAACCCAGGAAAGTCTGAATCGCTGGCGTGTCCTGAATGGGAGAGACGCTTATCGTTTCAAAGGATTGAAATGGGTGAGAAGGTTGGATACCGGTGTTTACAATGCTTATCCGATATACGATTGGTTGACGAGGGATATATGGATTGCCAATGGAAAATTTAATTGGGCTTATAACCATCTTTACGATCTTTATTATCAGGCAGGAGTGCCTTTGGAAAAGCAAAGGGTAGCCAGTCCATTCATATCGGAAGCCCGGGAAAGCCTGAATCTATACCGGGCTATTGATCCTGATATGTGGGGACGTATGATCAATCGGGTGAATGGAATCAATTTTACTGCGATTTACAGTACCACTACGGCAGTCGGATACCGACAAAAAATTACTTTGCCGGAAGGGTATACCTGGGCCAGCTATATGCAATTTTTATTGGGTACACTTCCTGAAAATATACGACAGAATTACTTGAGCAAATTGAAGGTCAGTATAAAATTCTGGAGAGAAAAAGGAGGGTGTCTGGCCGAGTCTACGATCGAGAAATTACGGCGTGCCGGGGTGCCGATTACAGTAGGAGAAAAAAGCAATTACAGGACGAACAAAAGGCCTGTACGAATGGAATATCTGGATGATATCGAGCTATCCGAATTTAAAGAATTGCCGACGTATAAAAGATTCTGTCTTTGTATTTTAAAGAATGACCATATTTGTAAATACATGGGTTTTTCTGCCTCGAAAGTAGAGCAGGAAAGGCGTGAGCAAATCATGAAGAAATATTATAAGTTATTTTGTAATGAAAGAGTATCAAAGCCCGGTATATAAGATCATCGCAGTACCTGTAGAAAAGGTGGTCGCCAATAATTATAATCCCAATGTTGTCGCACCTCCTGAAATGAAACTATTGGAATTATCCATTTGGGAGGATGGCTATACTATGCCCTGTGTATGTTATTATCTTCCCGATAAAGACCAGTATGAACTGGTCGACGGTTATCACCGTTACCTGGTTTTAAAAAAATCTGCCCGGATATATGAACGGGAGAAAGGATTGTTGCCCGTCGCCGTCATTGAAAAAGATATCTCGAACCGGATGGTATCTACGATCCGGCATAACCGGGCCCGAGGAACTCATAATGTAGAGTTGATGAGCCATATTGTTGCCGAATTAACTAAAGCCGGTATGTCGGATCAATGGATATTGAAGAATATCGGTATGGATAAAGATGAACTATTGCGTTTGAAACAGGTGTCCGGCTTGGCTGAACTGTTTGCAAATAAAGATTTCAGTATTTCCGATGAATTGTAAAAATAAGGATGTATAAAACAAATACCCGACTTTACCATTTCGTAAAATCGGGTATTTTTATGTAGTACCGGTTCACAGGCGAGGAGTGATTACCTTTTACACGAAATAGGGGGTGATATAACGAACCAGCAAATAGCCGCCTGCCAATAACCAAATGTATAAAAAAGAGGCTAATAGGAATGGTTTGACACCTGCTTTTTTAAATTTTTCGATACTGGTTTCGGCACCGAGGGCAGTCATGGCCATGGTCAATAGAAATGTGTCGAAATCGTTGATAAAGCTGATTGCCGGTTGAGGTAGCAGATCGAATGAATTGAAACCGATGACTGCTAAAAAACCTAAGGCAAACCAGGGAATCGTTATTTTCGATTTTCCGCCTTCGGCCGGTTGGTGCTGATTTATTTTTTGTACACTGGCTCTGGCAACGAAATAGCCGATCACTAATAAAGCAGGTACCAGCATAATAACACGGATCATCTTAACGATAATGCCGACATCGGAAATCTCTTTACCCATGGCATTTCCTGCACCTACGACGTGCGCCACTTCGTGTAGAGTCGAACCGGTATAGATCCCCATCTGATCCGGTGTCAGGTCGACAATCCCATTCCGGTAAAGTACCGGATACAAAAACATGGAAATCGTACCGAAAATTACCACGGTTGAAATGGCGACAGCGGTTTGGTAAGGTTTGCTTTTAATGGTCGATTCGGCTCCTAAGATAGCAGCGGCTCCGCAGATAGCACTACCGACCGAAGTGAGTAAAGTAATCTCTTTTTCCATTTTCATCCATTTCCCGATCAGTACACCGCCACAAATGGTCACCGTTACGACGATGATATCGATCAGGATGGCGGGTAAGCCGACTGCCATCACGTCCTGGAAAGTCAATTTGAAACCATACAATATGATACCTAATCGCAGAATTTGCTTCGAACAGAACAGGATACCGGGTACCCAGGTTTCCGGTAAACGATTCCGCAGACTGTTGGCATACAGCATACCTAAAATGATACCTACAATCAAAGGACTGAAAGATAGACTTTTTACAAAAGACAAATCGCTGATGTAAAAGGCTGCACAGGAAAACAAGGCTATTAACAAAATTCCATGAAGCATATTGCCTCTCTTTTCACTTAATTTCATTACTCTAAATTAAATTATCGATTTTATTTGCTGCAAAAGAACGAATTATTTCCGGATCTGACAGAATCGAAATAGTTATAAGGTATAACTATTTATTATAAAATACCGGCACAGGATAAATGAAGTGGTGTTAGACCGATAAAATGGCGGGCATAAAAAAATGGCCTGCAAGGAGGCCATTTTTATAAATTATTTCAGAGCTTCTTAACGAGCTGCCATGACTTCTGATTCGACTGTATTCACGGAATTTTCATCGAATACCAGTACTTTGTCGTTCGGAAGATAGGTATATACTTTTTTACCTTTCAATTTCACTACCTGAACTTTTTCGTTTCCGTTCATCTGGTACCAGGTACTTTCTTCCGGGAAATATCGGAAATCCACTTTCACATCGGTATCTTTCAAAGCAACTGTCATATTATTTTTTGATTTGATCACTTTGTACATTTTGCCTTCGTGCATGAATTCAGACTCGTCGATCTGACCGTCTTTCATGGTGATCGGGTTCTGGCCACCCCAGAATTCAATAGAGTTGAAAATCAATACATCCCCCAAAGTACACAATTCATAAGCAGGTAAGATACATAATCCCAAGAATACCAATTCATTGACGAATTTCTTGTTAGAAACATTACCGTTCCACTGATGTAATTTTGTGGTCAGACGGAAAGGTCCATAACAACCCGATAGAATTCCTGTAGAACCGATTAAAGCAATAATGATTGCTCTTGTTACAAATTTTTTCATAGCTTTTTATTTTATTAAAAATCATGCTCGGGGGACACCACATCCCTCATTGTTTAAATGATAGGACAAAGATAATAAGATTCATTAAAATTGCATCTATTTTCCATTTTTTAGTCCAAAACCATTATCTTCGCGTCGAAAAATCTGAAACGATGAATAATTTGATAATACTGGCAGCGACGGCTGTCCCGCAGGCTGCTGAGCCTGAATTGAGTTTGTGGAGTATGATCGTCAAGGGAGGATGGTTGATGATACCGATTTTCATCCTGTCTATTATTGCGGTTTATATTTTTTGTGAAAGATATATGTTACTCCGTAAGTATACACGAATCAGCGATACTTTCCCGGATAAAATCAGGGATTGTATTTTTGCCGGCAATATTCGTGGAGCGGTAACGGTATGTAATGAGGAAAATACGCCGATGTCGCGTATGTTGGTTAAGGGGCTTCTTCATTATCGTCTGCCGGTTACTGAATTGAGAGCTATTGTGGAAAGTGCCGCAAATCTTGAAGTAGCCGGAATGGAAAAAGGATTATCCACTCTGGCAACCTGTGCCGGAATGGCACCGATGATCGGGTTTCTGGGGACTGTCGTCGGTATGGTACAAGCCTTTTACGATATGGCTATGGCTGGAAACAATATCAATATTACCCTGTTGTCCAGAGGTATCTATACGGCGATGATTACTACAGTCGCCGGTTTAATCGTCGGCATTATAGCTTATTTTGCCTACAATGCCCTTACAGCCAAAATCGATCATATTGTCACTAAAATGGAGACGGCCAGTGCTGATTTTATGGAGGTCATTTATGAGGTGAAAAACGAGAAGGAGAATAAATAAAGCGATATCTATGGCAATTAAAAGATCCAGAAAAGCAAATCCTAATTTCAATATGTCGTCCATGACCGACATTGTATTTTTATTGCTGATCTTTTTTATGGTCACTTCCACCTTGATTAATCCCAATGCTTTAAAATTATTACTGCCCAAAAGCACACATCAAACCTCCAATCGTCCGACTGTGGTGGTCTCTATCGATAAGAACCTGAATTTTTATCTCAATACGAAAGTCACTCCTTTTTCCCGGCTAGAAGGGAAGATTGTCGAGCTATTGAAAAATAGCGACGATCCTTGTATTTCTATTGAAGCCGAAAAATCGGTTCCTATCGAACAAGTAGTCAGAGTGATGAATATTGCTAAAACTTATGGCTACAAGTCTATTCTGGCTACCGAACCGGAATAAATATTTCCTAAAAAATCTTATCCTTTTGAAATAGTAAGTTCCGATTCGGACTTTTAAATAGATGATAAAGCTTGAAACTGCCGGATTATAGCCGTTTTAAGCTCTTTTTGTATCCCTTTTTAACAAAATGGGGCTTTTCTCTTCCAATTTTTTAAATCCTAAAACTATTTTAAAAAGCCAACGTATAACCCGGTACAATAATGAAAATTATTGTTACCAATACCACGCGGTAATTGATAGAGAACATTTGTTAAACTAAAAACAAACTAAGTATGAAACGTTTATTAATTTTATTGCTCACCGGTTTGTTTGCGCAGCTGGTAGTTTCATGTTACCCGGAAGGCGCAGATAACATTGAAGACTATGATGTTGCCATTACAAACTACGACAAAGGTGCTGATTTCAGTGCTTTCACCACCTTTTCGATTCCTGACACGGTCGTTTATTTTGCGAATGACAATAGTGCCAGCAAACCTTCACATGAATTTGATGATGCTGTCATCAAAGCTGTGACCGATAATTTCGTAGCTATGGGATACGAAAAAGTAGCTGATCCTACAGCAACTACTCCTGCCGAAGATTTACCCAGCTTTATCGTGACCGTATCTGCTTTTTCTAATGTCAACTATGCTTATTTCGTCGACAACTGGTACAACAACTGGAATTGGTACTGGGGTGGCTGGTGGGGTGGTCCTTTCAATCCTTACTATCCTTGGTATCCGGTTAGTGTTTACTCTTACAGAACAGGTTCTGTGGTGGTGGAAATGGTTTCTACGGCTAAACGGAATGACGATAAAGTAAATGTTGTTTGGACGGGTATCGCAGACGGTTTGCTTCAGGGATCCAATTCTTTCGTTCTGAATCGTGTAGAATCACAAATCGATCAGTGCTTTATCCAGTCGCCTTATTTGAAGAAAGCCACGACTCCGAACAAATGATAACGGAGGGACCGCTATCTATAACAGAAATATATCGATTTATAAAAATACATGAATTATGAAAAAACTATTAATAATTGCCATATGCCTTTTCGGCCTGAGCCCTTTCCTGAAAGCTCAGATGCTTAATCTCAACTATCAGATTAGTCTGCCGATGAACCAGGTAAAAGATTTTACGGATAAAGCTAGTTTCCGCGGATTCGATATCGAATATCACCAGTTTTTAGGAGATCAATTCTCTATCGGTGCAGCTATTGGCTGGGATGTCTTTTACAAAGATAAAAAACACACTCCCGGAAATTTCAGATTCAATGGAAATAGTAATGTATATACGATTACCGGGAATCAGTATCGTTATATCAATACGGTGCCTATGTTAGCTATCGGCCGTTATTATTTTACAGATAATACGACGGCTGTCAGACCTTTTGTCGGCTTGGGTATCGGTACCAGCTGGACCGAGAGACGACTGGAAGTAGGACAGTTTGCTTCTACGATCTCCCGCTGGCAGTTTGCATTGGCTCCGGAGGTAGGGATGTATATCCCGATTAACGACCAGTTTGCTTTCAATGTGGGAGCCCGGTATAATTACGGTACCAAAGCTGCTCACGGAAGAGTACCTGAAATCCAGACTTTCAGCTTTAACTTCGGTGTGATCTTGATGGGGATGGACTAAAACTCAAATAACCCTGTGACAGAGATGATCTTCAAAGTCGGACTACCGGCTTTGAAGAGTCTCTGTTTTTTCTTTCCTGTTAGTGCCGGATTTATTTTATATCTAAATTTTCTATTTCCTTCAAATCATTAGCAATTGCTTTTTTTATCGAGTCTTCTTTTATAAACTCTGCTACCTTTTGTTCATTATGTTCGTATGAAATGGCCAGTACATTATTTTTGACTCCTTTACAACTCATACTGGAAGGTAAACTATAATCATCGTTATAAGCTGCGACTGTAATATTACTTCCATCGCTGCGGCTGATAGATTTTATCTGACAAGGTATTATTCCTGTAGGAGAAAGAAAGAGATATGAAAATATACCGTATTCCCAGGCTTTGCTTAACGAATGATAATCTTCGAGCTTTAGGTTTACAATATGTCCCTGTTGTGAAGAACGGGAGGGGACTAAAAAGTTACCGGCGTTTGTGTAGACCGTTGTCTGGGGAGACTTCAATTCGGTATTATTGAGATAAGAATGGGCAAGTTTATTGCCATCTTCGTCGACGATATTGAATTCATAAGTTTTTATCTGTTCAAAACCGGTGTAATTTATTTTTATTGTCTGTTCAAAATTATTTTTCTCATCAATTATACTTGAAAACACTTGCAATGTATTCGGGTTCCTTTTTGAATTAAAAAAAACAATTTCGAATACTCTTTCCCCACTGCTTAATTGCGTTTCATGCTCTATCTTATATTCAAAAGCGATTTGAGGGGTAAAAAGATGAAAATGTGATTTTTTAACATCCGCAGACTCTATTGTGGTATCACGTCCCGAGATGGGTTTGCCTTGTGCTATCACCCATTGATAAGCGGCGGTTGCTACAGCAAATTCTTTTGCTCCCCGGGCAGGCAGGCTTGCAGGAGCGATTCCGATGAATTTTTGTGTCGGGGCGAACATCCAATCCGGTAATTTTACACTTGTAACCGGCTGTACATCCTGCGATTTTTTTGTGTTTTGCTCCGGGGTGGCTGGATCTTTTTTCTCTTTTCCCGAAGTCAAAGGAGTTGCGGGGCTATCCGGTGATTCGGTTTTAAGGGTATCCGATTTATTTATCGTGTTATTTTTTGAGAGGATACACTGTTTCCCGGAAACCTCTTGCAGGTACCACCAAATCCCTCCGGCACATAAAATAAGAGCTGATAGGATCAAAATTGTTTTTAAAGAAAAGAAGCGGGATTTACGGGTCTCTAAAAAGTCGGTTTTTAGTTTTTTGTAAAATTCGTCGAAGTAATATTGATTATATTGAGGTCCGTTTTTCTTTGCTACATCTTTGATATCTGCCGGAAGATTTTCTGGAAAACCCTCGAACCCTTCGAGCAGGATGGGGATGATATTTTTCTGTTTTTTCAAAGCGTAAGCTAACTCTATTCGTAACCAGTCTTGTCGTGGATTAAAGGCCGGATCGAGTGTTCTGGCGAAAGCCCCTTTGCTCAGTATTAAAATGAAATCGGAACATTGGTCGATACGTTTCAGAAGTGCCTGATCGAAATCTCCGTTCCGAAGGGTATCCAAATCGAAGCTCACCCGATAGCCGTCTTTAGAAAATAAATCATAGAGGTGTTTCGCTGTTTCGTATCCCCCTTTACGTCTGTAACTGATAAAAATATCGTATTTCATGATCCGATCTTAAAGATTTACCACATCAGAATTTCTATTCAAAAATGCAAATAAAATTATTTCCGTCAAAATTAATTATATCTACATCGGTACGCTTTGTTTTATTCCTGGGGTATGTTTACTAAAATTTTTGCCGGAGAGAGAATTCGATGAATTGTTTGGCATAGGGATCGGGTTCACCTTGCCGGTGAATGATATAAAACATCCGGTTGATATTCAGTTCGTCGATATCGATGATTTTTAATTTCCCGGCGGCCACTTCTTCGCGGATACTATAAATCGAAAGCAGAGCAAAACAGTTTGAATGAAGTAAATAATGTTTGATTCCTTCCGTACTACCTAAAACGAGCTGACAATTTAGTGTGTTTATGGCTATTCCGGCCTGTGCGAGCTGATTGCGGATGACGTGGTAGGTACCGGAACCCTGTTCACGCAAAACGAATGGGAGTTGGGGGAATTGTTCCGGAGAAATGTGTTCAGGGATTTTTGTTTCTGCTCCGGTGACCAATACAATCTCATCCCGGAGAAAAGGTATATACATGGAGGTCCGGTTGTGTCGGGGTACCCTCTATAAAAGCGACATGAAGATTACCTGTTACAATTTCCTGTTCGATCTGTGCCGTATTTCCGCTCATCAAAGAAATAGCCATTTGCGGTGAGGCATTTTTGAATCGGACCAACGTCTCCGGAAGGACATATTGGGATAAAGTGGTACTGGCTCCAATGTGAAGTGTGCCTGTAAAAGTATGTTTCATTTTATCGATTCTGAAATTTATTTCCCGTTCCTTCCGAACTAAAATTTCAATTTCCGAGTACAGATACTGTCCGGCTTCGGTGAGTTGCATCCGACCTTTTATCCGGTTGAAGAGGGTAATACCCAGTTCTTTTTCCAATTCTTTTATATTTTTAGAAATTGCTGGCTGGGATAGTAATAACTCTTCAGCTACTTTTGTGGTGTTGGGAGTTTGAGCCAGATGATAAAAAACTTTGTATTTGTGATCGAGCATAGGAATAAAAATTAATAGAAAGCAAAATAATAGAAATTAATTCTTTAAAACAAAGGAATCCGGAACGACGTAAAAATTAATTTAAAATTTAGAGTAAAATAGGGAGAAAAGTGGTAATCGTTAATTTAAATCGTTTTAATTCGAATGATTTGTTTGTTATTAAATGTAAAAACATTAATTTGGAGCCATCAAATTTGAAAATTGGCATAAGGCTTGTGTTATTGATAAAATGATTGTTAAGTCGGTGAAATACTTGTACTTAGAAAGAATGTCCGAAACTAAAAATGAGATATATGGAAAACAAATTAGATGTCTTAACTAAAAAGCTGTATGAAGAGGGGGTCGATAAGGCGAATCAGGAAGCTGAAAAAATAATCGCTCAAGCAAAGGAAAAAGCAGCAAAATTGATTGCAGAGGCTGAGGAACAGGCAAAGGGAATAAAAGCCGGAGCAGCAACCGAAGTCGAAAATATGAAAAAAAAGGCTGAATCAGAGATGACTTTGAGCGCACGTCAGGCGATTACTGCTTTGAAACAGTCGATCACTTCCCTGATATCCGGTGAAGTGGCAGGAAATATCGCTAAGGCAGGTTTTAAAGACGAAGCATTCGTGCAGGAAATGATTGTCGCTATTCTGAAAAAATGGGACGTAGCTTCCGGAAACCTGAACCTGGAATTGATTTTGTCTGAGGAAGAGAAAGAAAAATTCCAACAGTTTGTGGCGACCAAATACAAAGAATTGTTGGATAAAGGCCTTGAAATAAAAGTAGGAGATCATACGGATGCTTTCGTCATACAACCGAAGGACGGAGGATATCAGGTTGCTTTTTCCGAGAAGTTGTTCGAGACTTTCTTCAATCAGTATATGAGAAGCTTTACCAAGAGCTTGCTCTATAAATAATTTACGATTTAATTTACATGGATTATATTGCTTTTATAGCAGGCTTGCCGGAAATTGCCTGGGATGATCGGAAATTGTCTTTGACAGTGGCCGAATTTCGGGAACAATTGAAAGATTATATCAGTGGTAGGGATGAACGGTTGATCGATTTATTCTTTTTACCTAATGATAATGCCCAGGTGTTGCGTTTGTTGAGGAAACAAGAACCCGATGGGGCGTTGTCTACTGTTTATCCGGTGAAATTGCTGGAAGATGAAATACAGGAACCGGATAAAACGATTCCGGCTTACCTGAGGGAATTCATTACTGATTTTAAGGAAGAGCATTTGCGTTATGATGTTTCGCCCGAGAATGTGTTGAGCTGGATGTATTATGATTATATGATGAAAGCCGACAACCAACTGGTGAGGAGATATGCAGAGTTTTCCATGAATCTGAAAAATCTGGTCACTGCTTTGAATGCCCGGAAATATGGGATGGAAGTGGCAAAAGAGGTGATCGGGAGTAATGAGTTTGCAGTAGCTTTGCGGACATCCAATGCGAAAGATTTCGGTTTGACCCTGGATTATCCTTATGTCGAAAAAGTGATTGCTTTGATGGATAACGATAATTTAGTAGAACGCGAACGGGGACTCGATTTGATTATTTGGCATTTCTTGGATGAAGCGGTGACTTTTGATTATTTTTCTTTGGAAAGAGTCATCAGTTATATGCTTCGTCTGATGATCGTCGAACGGTGGAGCAAGATGAGTTCAGAGTCCGGGCGGAAGGTGTTTATGGAAATGGTCGACCGTTTCCGGAAAAGTTTTCAGTTTGAAGAACAATTTAAATAATTTACGATGAATGAATTACAAAGGATATAGAGAAATCGTCGATTCTTGTAATTCAAAAATCAAAAATAAATAAGGTTTATGGCAAAAACACAAGGAAAAGTCCATAGCATTATTTCTAACCTTGTACTCGTTAAAGTCGAAGGGCCTGTTTCCCAGAATGAGATTTGTTTCATAGAGGAAAACGGGGAACGTTTGATGGCCGAAGTGATAAAGGTGGTGGGAGATCTTGCTTATGTGCAGGTATTTGAGAGCACCCGTGGTTTGAAACCCGGAATGCCTGTTGAATTTCAGAATCACATGTTGGAAGTGAGTCTCGGACCTGGTCTGTTGTCGAAAAACTTCGATGGCTTACAGAATGACCTGGATAAAATGACAGGTGTTTTTTTGAAAAGAGGAGAATATACAAATCCTTTGGAGGACGATAAAAAATGGAGCTTTACGCCGCTGGCCAAAGCCGGGGATAAGGTGAAAGCTGCCGATTGGCTCGGAAATGTGAAGGAAAACTGGCTGGATCATAAGATTATGGTTCCTTTTAAGCTGGAGGGAGAATATACGGTGGTTTCCGTAGTCCCGGCAGGGGAATACACGATTTTGGATACGATTGCCGTATTGAAAGATCGTACCGGGAAAGAAATCAATGTCACGATGGTGCAGAAATGGCCGGTAAAAGTAGCTATCCGGAATTATGTGGATAAACCACGTCCTTTCCGGCAGATGGAAACGGGTGTTCGGGTCATCGATACCATGAACCCGATGCTGGAAGGGGGAACCGGATTTATTCCGGGACCGTTCGGTACGGGAAAGACGGTGTTGCAGCATGCTTTGGCCCGTTTTGCGGATGCAGATGTGATTATCATGGCTGCCTGCGGTGAACGTGCCAATGAGGTGGTGGAAATATTTACCGAATTCCCGGAATTGCAGGACCCGCGGTCAGGACGTTCCCTCTATGAACGTACTACCATTATTGCCAATACGTCGAATATGCCCGTTGCTGCTCGTGAAGCATCTGTGTACACGGCGATGACGATCGGGGAGTATTACCGGGCAATGGGAATGAAAGTGCTGTTATTGGCCGATTCTACTTCTCGTTGGGCGCAAGCTTTGCGTGAGATGTCGAACCGTATGGAGGAACTTCCCGGGCAGGATGCTTTCCCGATGGACTTGTCTGCGATTATCTCCAACTTCTATGCCCGGGCCGGGATGGTATATCTGAATAACGGTAGTACAGGTTCTGTCACGTTTATCGGTACGGTATCGCCTGCCGGTGGTAACCTGAAAGAACCGGTAACCGAATCGACCAAGAAAGTGGCCCGTTGTTTCTACGCATTGTCACAGGCTCGTGCTGACTCCAAACGTTATCCGGCGATCGATACCCTGGAATCTTATTCGAAATATCTGGAATACCCCGAATTTGTCGAATATGCCCGGAAAAATATTTCGGACCGGTGGATAGAAGATGTGAATGAAGCCCGTAATATGCTGGTCAGAGGCCGGGAAACAGCTGAGCAAATCGATATTTTGGGAGATGATGGTGTTCCATTGGATTATCACCTGATATTCTGGAAATCGGAATTGATCGACTTCGTGATCCTGCAACAGGATGCTTTCGATAATATTGACGGATCGACCTCGATGGAGCGTCAGCAATATATGCTGAATATGGTTTTGGATGTTGTACGTTCGGATTTTGACTTCGATTCTTTCGAAGAAGTAAATCCTTACTTCAAACGGATCATCAATGCTTTTAAACAGATGAACTATTCCGAATTTCAGTCCGGCCATTTCAAGAAATTCGAAGCGGAAGTGAAAGATATTATTAATGAAAGAAAAAAATAAGTAATTTATGAGTTACGATAGGACGCCAGGGGAAACAGAGCTGAATATGCGTTGCAATCGTAAATCGTAATTCAAAAATCCAAAATAAATTAAGGTATGAACACTGCTTTTCAAAAGGTATATACCAAAATTACCCAGATTACCAAAGCTACCTGTTCACTGAAAGCTCAGGGGGTCGGAAATGACGAACTGGCGATTGTGAATGGCCGTTTGGCTCAGGTTGTGAAGATTTGGGGGGAAGACATCACGTTGCAGGTATTTTCCGGCACCGAGGGTATTCCGACCAATGCTGAGGTGACTTTTCTGGGAAAAGCTCCTACACTGAAGGTAGGAGAGGATCTGTGCGGACGTTTCTTCAATGCATTCGGAGATCCGATCGATGGCGGGCCTGCTGTAGATGGCGAAGAACGTGAAATCGGGGGACCGTCTGTGAATCCGGTACGCCGTAAACAACCTTCGGAATTGATCGCTACCGGTATTGCAGGTATCGACCTGAATAATACGTTGGTGTCGGGACAGAAGATTCCGTTTTTTGCCGACCCGGATCAACCTTATAATCAGGTGATGGCGAATGTGGCTTTGCGTGCACAAACCGACCGGATTATCCTGGGAGGAATGGGATTGACCAACGATGACTATCTGTATTTCAAAAATTTGTTCGACAATGCCGGTGTACTCGATCGTATCGTCAGTTTTGTCAATACGACCGAAGCTCCTCCTGTCGAACGGTTACTGGTGCCGGATATGGCCTTGACCGCGGCAGAATATTTTGCCGTGGACAAGAACGAAAAAGTGTTGGTATTGCTGACCGATATGACCTTATATGCCGATGCGTTGAGTATTGTGTCGAACCGTATGGACCAGATTCCTTCGAAAGATTCTATGCCCGGTTCATTGTATTCGGATTTGGCTAAAATCTATGAAAAGGCCGTACAGTTCCCGCAGGGGGGATCGATTACCATCATTGCCGTGACGACCTTGTCGGGCGGTGATATTACACATGCTATCCCGGATAATACCGGATATATCACAGAAGGTCAGTTGTTCTTGCGGAAAGATACGGAGATCGGTAAGGTGATTGTCGATCCGTTCCGAAGCTTGTCCCGTCTGAAACAGTTAGTGATCGGTAAGAAAACCCGGAAGGACCATCCTCAGGTAATGAACGCCGCTATCCGTCTGTATGCCGATGCTGCCAATGCACGGACAAAATTGGAAAATGGTTTCGATTTGACCGATTACGATAAACGTACGCTCGATTTCGCCCGGGATTATTCGAATGAATTATTGGCTATCGACGTGAATATCGGCATTACCCAGATGTTGGACACAGCCTGGGCACTGTTCCGGAAATATTTTACCCGTTCGGAACTGGGAATCAAGAAAGAGATCGTGGACGAATTCGGAAATATGGATTAATTTGCGGTTTACGATAATTAAAATAAATCAGTCGGTATGGCAATAAAATTTCAATACAATAAAACTTCCCTGCAGAGTCTTGACAAACAACTCAAGATGAGGGTAAGAGCTTTGCCTACCATCAAAAATAAGGAATCTGCCTTGCGTTCAGAAGTAAAGAAAGCAAAAGAAGTTGCGGATGAGTTTGACGGAAAATTAGACGACACACTCAATGGCATCAGTGATATGCTTCAACTTTATGATGAATATACTCCGGATATTCTTACCGTGAAAGATGTCAATATGTCGGTGAAGAAAATTGCAGGAGTACGTACGCCGGTGTTGGACCAGGTGGAGTATGAAATAAAAGACTTCAGTCTGTTTAATGCACCGGGATGGTTCCTTGACGGGATTCAGCACGTGAAAGAAGTAGTAAATATCGCTCTCGAACGGGAGTTTTATATGCGGAAGATGGAATTACTGGATCGTGCCCGTAAGAAAACGACACAAAAGGTGAATCTGTATGAGAAAGTACAGATCCCCGGATTTCAGGAAGCAATCCGAAAGATTAAGCGATTCCTGGAAGATGAGGAGAACCTTTCCAAGTCGGCACAAAAGATTGTGAAAACCCGTAAAGCGATGGAGGACGAAGCATGATAGTACCAATGAGAAAATTATCCCTGCTGATATTCTATCGGGATTATCAGGCATTTCTCGGGGAACTTCGGGAAAAGGGAGTGGTTCATATCCATGAAAATAAAAAACGATCGGCCGAAGACGAAGAACTGAAACACAAGTTTGCCGTCATTAAGCGGATCGGAGAAATGATCAAACAGCTGTCCAAACGGATTCCTGAAACTAAGGAGACTTTTACGGAATTATTGGAACGTTGGTCACAGGCGATGGAACCGAAAGAAAAGTTGTTTTTTTATCAACAAGTGTTTTATGCGGGAGATCGGTTGAAAGAAGAGTCAGAAGTAACCGAATTGGATTTGCTGACTTTTCTGGAAAACCAGTTCAAACGAATGGAACATATCGATCAACAGATTGCTTCGCTGGAAAAAGAAGGTATGATCTATGAACCTTGGGGAGATTTGCCCGACGAACAGATCGGCGGACTCCAAAGGGCAGGTTGGGATCTGCGGTTTTTCACCGTTCCCGACCGGAAATATTTACCTGAATGGGAAGACAAATACAATGCGTTTGTTATAAACCAGGATAAGGGACAAAAGTATTTTGTTACTGTCCTGCCCCGGGAGGTAGAAGAATATCCCGAAGCCGATGTCGTGTCTTTTCCTCAGATGAGTGCGGAACAAATCCGGCAACAGGTCGCCGGGTTGAAAACCGAAAAAGAAACGGTTGCCGAAAACTTGAAGAAGATCGCGGCTTTTTCGGTGGAATACCTGAAGGATTTGAAAGTACGGATTTGTGAAGATACGGATACTTTAAAAGTGAAGGATGCTGCAATGACTTTACTTGAAGATAAGGTGATTGCTCTGGAAGGTTGGGTGCCGGAAGCTATTGCAGCCGATACGGACCACTGGCTGGCAGATAAAGGAGTTGCTTATGAACTCGAGATTCCGACAGAGCAGGATAATCCTCCTATTCTGCTGAAGAATAATAAGTTTGCTCGTTTGTTTGAATTTATCGGCGAGCTGTATTCGCTGCCTAATTATCGGGAAATCGACTTGACACCGTTTTTTGCACCGTTTTTTGTGCTGTTTTTCGGTTTTTGTCTGGGAGATGCCGGATATGGATTGCTGCTGTTGTTGGGTATCACCATTTATAAGTTTAAGGCGAAGCCGGCAATTAAACCGATTCTGTCGTTAGCACAATGGCTGGGTATTTCTACAGTGATCATGGGAATTGTCGGAGGTACTTTCTTCGGTATCCAATTGCTGGATGTACAGGTTCCCTGGATGGAGAAGATGAAAGCTTATATGTTGGATTCACAACAGCTGTTCAACCTGGCTTTGATCGTCGGAGCCGTACAAATTATCTTCGGTATGTTCCTAAAAGTGGCTAACCAGTGGAAACAACATGGTTTTGCAGCAGCTCTCTCGACAATCGGATGGCTCGTGTTGATTCTGGGAGAAGGAATCTGTTATTGGTTGTCGACCAAGGGATATGCAATGGATGTCCCGATGTATGTTGTCGGTGCTGTAGCAGGATTACTGATCTTTGTATTCAATAATGTTCGTCGGAATGTATTCATTAATATCGGTGCCGGTTTATGGGATTCTTATAATATGGTCACCGGCCTTTTAGGAGATACACTTTCTTATATCCGTTTGTTTGCCTTGGGTATTTCGAGCGCGGTATTGGGATTGGTGTTCAATGATCTGGCAATGAATATGAGTCCGGATGTGCCGGGAGTAAAACAGTTGGTCATGTTGATCATCCTGTTGTTCGGACATAGTGTGAACTTGTTTATGGCTGGATTGGGTTCCTTTGTACACCCGATGCGTCTGACTTTTGTTGAGTTTTATAAGAATGCAGGTTTTGAAGGAGGCGGTAAGAAATACCAGCCTTATAAGAAAAGAAGTAATTGAAACCTGCTATTATAGATTTATATCCAAAAAAGAATTGAAAAATTATAATTAACAAACAATTAAAAAAATAGAAATCATGAATGAGATTATTTTAGCTTATATTGGGGTTGGATTGATGTTAGGACTGTCCGGAATTGGTAGTGCTTATGGCGTAACTATCGGTGGTAATGCTACGATCGGTGCACTGAAGAAGAATGACGAAGCTTTTGGTAACTATATGGTATTGTGTGCACTTCCTGGTACACAGGGACTTTATGGATTCCTGGGCTTTTTCTTGCTGAAGAATGTATTGGTAGCCGGTATTACCTGGTTACAGGCTGCTGCTGTTTTTGGTGCCGGCTTAGGACTTGGATTGGTATGTCTGTTTTCTGCCATCCGTCAGGGCCAGGTATGTGCTAATGGTATCATCGGTATCGGTTCAGGATACGATGTGTTCGGTAAAACTCTGATTTTGGCCGTATTCCCTGAGTTGTATGCTATTGTTGCTGTTGCTGCAACTTTCATGATCAGTACGATGATCTAAGTATAAATATAGTTTTAGAATTCGAAGGTTGTCCCCTTCGAAAAGTGCATCTTAAAGTTCTGAAAAGAAGTTTAGGGGGGTATTTTTCGAAGGGGATTGTTTTTTCGTTTCAATAATACGAAACGCTCCTTTAAACTTCTGAAAGAATTTGCTATTTCGGTTTTCAAATTCTTCATCGGTTCTAAAGATTGCTCTGATAGGAGATTTTATGATAGAGTAGAATATGTAAATCATTGATTGTAAGTTGAATTAATGCGGTCCTGAGATTTACTCTGCATTTGGGGGAACTTAAAAACGTTTCACTTTGGATAGTATGAACTGTTTCGGTTCGTTCGATGGTGTATTTGAGGTTTAAAAGTAAAACTTGAGGTAGAGTTTGAATTTCTGCTCCTTATTTTATAAGTGTTGATTGTTAGGCTTTTATGTAAAATATTCATTTTTTTTGAAAAAAAGTTCGTAAAAAATTTGGAAATGGGATATTAATGTTTCTATCTTTGCAGCCGCAATCAGGAACCGATGTATTGAACAAACGGAGGAGGTGAGAGGGTATGATGTGTTGGCTTACAGGTTTTTATGTTGTGCAGAGTTCTTCAGGATATTGCCTTGGTCGGGTTCTGAAAAAAAACTTCAAAAATTTCTTTTGAAAAGTTTGGAGTTGATGAAAAAGTCCTTACCTTTGCAGCCGCTTTCCGAAACGAAGCGGACGTTCTGAAACATTTTGACTGATGTGTTTTTCATCTTTTGCGGATGAAGCCTG
>NZ_LARE01000191.1:0-603 GCF_000980245.1 Odoribacter sp. N15.MGS-14 | reverse complement strand
GTAATGATCTGGACACTGTCTCAACCGTGACTTCGGTGAAATTGTAGTATCGGTGAAGATGCCGATTACCCGCAACGGGACGAAAAGACCCCGTGAACCTTTACTGCAACTTAGCATTGCGTTTGGGCATTTGATGTGTAGGATAGTCCGGAGGCTACGAGCCGGCGACGCCAGTCGTCGGGGAGCCGTTGTTGAAATACGGACCTTCGAATGTTTGAGCGCTAACTCGCTGTAGCGAGGACACTGTTTGGTGGGTAGTTTGACTGGGGTGGTCGCCTCCAAAAGCGTAACGGAGGCTTCTAAAGGTACCCTCAGACCGATTGGTAACCGGTCGGAGAGTGTAATGGCACAAGGGTGCTTGACTGAGAGACCCACAAGTCGATCAGGTAGGAAACTAGAGCATAGTGATCCGGTGGTTCCGTATGGAAGGGCCATCGCTCAAAGGATAAAAGGTACTCCGGGGATAACAGGCTGATCCCTCCCAAGAGCTCATATCGACGGAGTGGTTTGGCACCTCGATGTCGGCTCGTCACATCCTGGGGCTGGAGAAGGTCCCAAGGGTTGGGCTGTTCGCCCATTAAAGTGGCACGCGAGCTGGGTTCA
>NZ_LARE01000133.1:0-1935 GCF_000980245.1 Odoribacter sp. N15.MGS-14 | reverse complement strand
GCTGTCAGCTTATGGTAAAGGTTGAAGGTTTTGCCAGCAAGTGCAGATAATAACTGATCTCCAGAAAGGAGGTGTTCCAGCCGCACCTTCCGGTACGGCTACCTTGTTACGACTTAGCCCCAGTTACCAGTTTTGCCCTAGGCCGATCCTCGCGGTTACGGACTTCAGGCACCCCCGGCTTCCATGGCTTGACGGGCGGTGTGTACAAGGCCCGGGAACGTATTCACCGCGCCATGGCTGATGCGCGATTACTAGCGAATCCAACTTCATGGAGTCGGGTTACAGACTCCAATCCGAACTACGACCGGCTTTTGAGATTGGCATCCAGTCACCTGGTAGCGGCCCTCTGTACCGGCCATTGTAACACGTGTGTAGCCCTGGGTGTAAGGGCCGTGCTGATTTGACGTCATCCCCGCCTTCCTCTCACCTTACGGTGGCAGTCCCGTTAGAGTGCTCATCATTACATGCTAGCAACTAACGGTAAGGGTTGCGCTCGTTATGGGACTTAACCCGACACCTCACGGCACGAGCTGACGACAACCATGCAGCACCTTGAAAAACGCTCCGAAGAGAATATCTGTTTCCAAATACGACATTTCCCATTTAAACCCAGGTAAGGTTCCTCGCGTATCATCGAATTAAACCACATGTTCCTCCGCTTGTGCGGGCCCCCGTCAATTCCTTTGAGTTTCATCGTTGCCGACGTACTCCCCAGGTGGCTCACTTAATACTTTCGCTTAATCCCGTACAATATATCGCACAGAACCAGTGAGCATCGTTTACGGCGTGGACTACCAGGGTATCTAATCCTGTTCGCTACCCACGCTCTCGTGCATCAGCGTCAGTTACAGTCTGGTAAGCTGCCTTCGCTATCGGAGTTCTAAGTTATATCTATGCATTTCACCGCTACTTAACTTATTCCGCCTACCTCGTCTGTACTCCAGTTTACCAGTATTAATGGCACAATTGAGTTTAGCTCAAATATTTAACCACTAACTTAATAAACCGCCTACGCACCCTTTAAACCCAATAAATCCGGATAACGCTCGCATCCTCCGTATTACCGCGGCTGCTGGCACGGAGTTAGCCGATGCTTATTCATAAGGTACAGGCATCATTCTACACGTAGAACTTATTCTTCCCTTATAAAAGAGGTTTACAACCCATAGGGCAGTCTTCCCTCACGCGACTTGGCTGGTTCAGACTCACGTCCATTGACCAATATTCCTCACTGCTGCCTCCCGTAGGAGTTTGGACCGTGTCTCAGTTCCAATGTGGGGGACCTTCCTCTCAGAACCCCTACCTATCATCGTCTTGGTGGGCTGTTACCCCGCCAACTAACTAATAGGACGCATGCCCATCCGATACCTTGAACATTTAACTCACATCCCATGCAGGATAAAAGTACTATGGGGTGTTAATCCACGTTTCCATGGGCTATACCCCGGTATCAGGCAGGTTGCATACGCGTTACTCACCCGTGCGCCGGTCGCCATCAAGGTATTGCTACCTCATGATGCCCCTCGACTTGCATGTGTTAAGCCTGTCGCTAGCGTTCATCCTGAGCCAGGATCAAACTCTTCATAGTAATAAAAACTTTAAAAATTATCTCTTTCGCTCAGTCATTATATCCGTTGAATCTCTTCTCGGACTCGCACTTGCTGTTTGTTTTCAAACCTTTCAATATCTTTAAGAACTCTTTTTGCTTCTCTTTTACCCGCCCCACTTACGAGGCGAAAGCGGATGCAAAGATAAATACTTTTACATATTCCCTCCAAATCTTTCCGCACTTTTTTTCAAACTTTTTTTCGGAACCGCCGTAGAAGAAAGCTTCTGCAGGCTTCATCCGCAAAAGATGAAAAACACATCAGTCAAAATGTTTCAGAACGTCCGCTTCGTTTCGGAAAGCGGCTGCAAAGGTAAGGACTTTTTCAT
>NZ_LARE01000032.1:597-36071 GCF_000980245.1 Odoribacter sp. N15.MGS-14 | reverse complement strand
TATCTTCATCCACGAAATCTTCCACCCAGGTCTTCAAAACACGCGCAGCCAACCGACGGCCAACGACTTTTTTCAATCCCGTTTTGGAAACATTTATTTCATCCGCCAGGTCGAATATCTGCAAGATATCCTTATCCGTCTCAAAGCCGATAGCACGTAACAAAGTCGTTACCGGCAATTTTTTCTTCCGGTCGATGTAAGCATACATCACATTGTTGATGTCTGTCGCGAACTCGATCCAGGAACCCTTGAACGGGATAATTCTGGCGGAATAAAGTTTGGTACCATTAGCATGAACGCTCTGTCCGAAAAATACACCCGGTGATCTGTGCAACTGAGATACGATCACACGCTCGGCTCCGTTAATCACAAAGGTGCCTTTGGGCGTCATATACGGAACATTCCCCAGATATACGTCTTCAATCACCGTGTCGAAATCCTCGTGTTCGGGATCCGTACAATACAACTTCAGTTTGGCCTTCAACGGAGCTCCGTAAGTCAATCCTTGCTCCAGACATTCGTCTATCGAATAACGGGGCGGGTCGATGAAGTAGTCCAAAAATTCCAGAACAAAATTGTTCCGGGTGTCGGTGATTGGGAAGTTCTCCTTGAAAACAGTATACAGGCCTTCGTTCTTTCTGTTTTCAGGCGTCGTACCCAATTGAAAAAAGTCCTTGAAAGACTTTAATTGCACTTCAAGAAAATCAGGATATTGCAACTGATTTTTCGTGGAGGCAAAGCTTATTCTTTTGTTTGAAGTATTTGAAGACATCTAATAATTTTTTGGAACCTAAACAATAATAACAACAAAATGGTTTAGAGTCAAAAAGTGACTCTAAACCTCGAAACCCATGGAGGGTCTTATGACTTATTTAAGTTCAACTTCAGCTCCTGCTTCTTCCAGTTGAGCTTTCAATTGTGCAGCTTCTTCTTTAGAAACTTTTTCTTTCAAAGGAGCCGGAGCTTTGTCAACTAATTCTTTAGCTTCTTTCAGTCCAAGACCGGTCAGCTCTTTCACTAACTTCACAACAGCCAGTTTAGACTGACCACCTGATTTCAGGATTACGTCGAACTCGGTCTGTTCAGCAGCAGCAGCACCTTCGCCACCAGCAGCAGGAGCAGCTACAGCAACAGCAGCAGCTGCAGGTTCGATACCGTATTCTTCTTTAAGGATGTCAGCTAACTCTTTTACGTCTTTTACTGTCAGGTTAACTAATTCTTCTGCAAGTTTTTTCAAATCTGCCATTTCGATAAGTATTTAAAATGTTTTTATTCAAAAAATAATAATAATATTTATGCTCTATCTTCAAGAGTTTTAAGCACTCCGCCGATAGTATTCTTCCCTGATTCCAGGGCAGAGATAAGCTTCTGCATCGGTGATTGCAGCAACAGTACGATATCTCCCAGCAACTCTTCTTTCGATTTGATGCTAACCAGAGCGTCCAGTTGGTTTTCACCCACATAGGCACATTCTTCCACGAAAGCAGCCTTCAATACAGGTTTGTCATGGTTCTTACGGAACTCTTTGATCAGTTTCGCAGGAGCATTACCTGTCTCAGACAGCATCACAGCGCTAGAACCGGTCAAAGCACTATAAATTTCATTATAGTCAGCTTCCAAACCGTCCAAAGCAACACGCAACAAAGTGTTTTTTACCTGAATCAGTTTAATTCCTGCTTTGAAGCAAGCTCTACGCAACTCTTGTGTCGCAGCTGCATCCAATTCAGAGATATCACTGATATAGATATGCTTGTGTGCTTTTATCTGCTCGGTTAAATTGTCTATGATTACTTGTTTTTCTTCCCTTTTCATTCTACAAATGGTCCTTTAAAGGTTAATAATTAATCAAGTAATGACTTAAGGTCTAATTTAATACCGGGACTCATTGTACTTGACAGGAATACACTCTTCACATAAGTACCTTTTGCAGAAGAAGGTTTCAGTTTTTGGATCGTAGCCATAAATTCACGGGCATTATCCATAATCTTTTCTGCTTCAAAGTTTACTTTACCGATAGAAGTGTGTACGATACCAAATTTGTCAACTTTAAAATCAATTTTTCCCTGCTTAACCTCTTTTACGGCTTTACCGATTTCCATGGTAACAGTACCGCTCTTCGGGTTTGGCATCAATCCACGCGGACCTAGGATTCGTCCTAAAGCACCAATTTTACCCATGATGGCCGGCATAGTAATAATGATGTCGATATCAGTCCAACCTGATTTCAACTTTTCAATATACTCATCCAATCCAACATAGTCGGCACCGGCAGCTTTGGCTTCTTCAACCTTATCAGGGGTACAAAGTACCAATACTCTGATATCTTTACCGGTTCCATGGGGCAATGTAACGACACCGCGAACCATTTGATTGGCTTTACGCGGGTCTACACCCAGACGAACGTCTATGTCAACTGACGCATCAAACTTGGTAAAAGTAATTTCTTTCACCAGCTGAGCAGCTTCTTCAATGGTATAAGCTCTACCATCTTCGATCTTTTCTAAAGCTAACTTCTTATTTTTTGTCAGTTTACTCATTACGTTTGAAGTATTACGAATTCATTAAAAAGGTTTCTCACCATCGATGGTGATCCCCATACTTCTGGCAGTTCCAGCTACCATGCTCATTGCTTTTTCAATTTCAAAAGCATTCAAATCGCTCATTTTGCCTTCTGCAATTTCCTTTACTTTGTCCCAAGACAAAGAAGCCACCTTTTTACGGTTAGGTTCTGCAGAACCGGATTTGAGTTTTGCTGCTTCCAAAAGCTGAATAGCAACAGGGGGCTGTTTGGTAATGAAATCAAAAGATTTATCACCGTAAACCTGAATAATCACCGGAATGATCTTACCTGCCTGGTCCTGAGTTCTTGCATTGAATTGTTTGCAGAAGTCCATAATATTGACTCCTTTAGAACCTAAAGCAGGACCCACTGGAGGAGAAGGATTCGCGGCACCAGCTTTAATCTGTAGCTTGATAAGAGCTTCAACTTCTTTTGCCATTTTTTTTAGAGTTTGAAAGTTTATAAAGTTATAAGGTTTATAAAGTTAATGAAAACTGCAGTGCTGCTTTAATCACAACCAGAGCAGAACACACTTTAAGAACTTTAGAAACTTTAAAAACTTTAAGAACTAATATTTGTTTATTCTTTTTCTACCTGCATGAAACTCAATTCGAGTGGTGTCTGACGACCAAAAACCTTGACAATTACTTTCACTCGTTTTTTGTCATTGTTCACTTCCTCTATCACGCCGGTAAAACCGTTGAACGGACCGTCAGTAACTTTTACCGATTCGCCAACGACATAAGGTATGTTTATCTCCTCGGGCTGTTCCGACAGTTCATCTACTGTACCCAGAATCCGGTTGATTTCCGATTGACGCATCGGCACCGGATCGCCCCCTTTAGTTTCCCCCAGGAAGCCTATCACGTTCGTGATATCACGAAGCATGTGGGGAATCTCACCAACAAGAGCCGCCTCTATCATTACATAACCGGGAAAAAAGTTCCGCTCTTTGCTGATCTTTTTACCGTTACGTACCTGATAAATTTTCTCGGTAGGTATCAAAACCTGTGAAACATAATCTTGCAGCCCTAGACTGGCAACTTCATTCTCGATGTACTCCTTTACCTTCTTCTCTTTCCCGCCGATCACACGAAGTACATACCATCTTTTTTTAATTTCTGCCATGTAGTTCTGAAGATTAATAAAACATACTATATATGAAATCCATAATGTGTCTGAACGAAAAGTCCATTACAAATATACCAATTGCAATAATGACGGAAGCTATCATTACTATGGTAGCACTGCTCTGGAGTTCAGACCATGATGGCCAGGAGACTTTATTGACCAGCTCGTTATAAACGTCTGCGAAATAAGCTTTTATTTTCATTTTAGATCTTCGATTGTAAATTTTAAATTGCCTGCAAATTTACAATTTAAAATTTAAAATTAAAACATTTCAGCACGGGAGGAGAGACTCGAACTCCCGACACCTGGTTTTGGAGACCAGTGCTCTACCAACTGAGCTACACCCGTATCTTTATTTCGGATTTTTAATTTACGATTTACGATTATCCGGAGAACCGGTAACCGTAAACCGTAAAAATATCCTTCAGGATTCGGACTCCGATCGATACAAGTTTGCAGACCGGAATCACAAATCAGATATTAACCAAGGATTTCAGTAATCTGACCGGCACCTACGGTACGTCCACCTTCACGGATAGCGAACCGAAGACCTACTGAACATGCTACCGGAGTCAACAATTCAACAGTAATTGTTACGTTATCTCCCGGCATTACCATTTCAGTTCCTTCCGGCAGAGTGATTTCACCGGTAACGTCCATCGTACGCAGATAGAACTGAGGTCTGTACTTGTTGTGGAACGGAGTGTGACGACCACCTTCTTCTTTCTTCAGGATATAAACCTCAGCTTTAAATTTGCTGTGCGGTTTAACTGAACCCGGTTTTGCCAGTACCATACCACGTTTGATTTCGTTTTTGTCGATACCACGCAGCAACAGACCAACGTTATCACCAGCTTCTCCTTCATCCAATAATTTACGGAACATTTCAACTCCGGTACAAACGGTTTTCTTACCATCAGCACCCAGACCGATAATTTCCAATTCATCACCTACATGTACAACACCGGTTTCGATACGACCGGTAGCAACAGTACCACGACCGGTGATTGAGAATACGTCTTCAACCGGCATCAGGAACGGTTTTTCATTATCACGCGGAGGAAGTGGAATCCAGTTATCAACAGCATCCATCAATTCCATTACTTTTTCTTCCCATTTAGCCTCGCCGTTCAATGCTCCCAGTGCAGAACCTAAGATGATCGGAGTATTGTCACCATCATATTGATAGAAAGACAACAGTTCACGAACTTCCATTTCAACCAGTTCCAACATTTCAGGATCATCCACCATATCCACTTTATTCAGGAATACAACGATTCTCGGAACGTTTACCTGACGAGCCAAAAGAATGTGTTCACGGGTCTGAGGCATCGGACCATCAGTAGCAGCACAAACCAGGATAGCACCGTCCATCTGAGCAGCACCAGTAACCATGTTCTTTACATAGTCGGCGTGACCCGGACAGTCAACGTGAGCATAGTGACGGTTAGCGGTAGAATACTCAACGTGAGAAGTATTGATGGTAATACCTCTTTCCTTTTCTTCCGGAGCATTATCGATAGAATCGAAAGAACGCAACTCTGAAAGACCTTTTTTTGCCAACACAGTAGTGATAGCAGCAGTCAAAGTGGTTTTACCGTGGTCTACGTGACCGATAGTTCCAATATTTACGTGTGGTTTTGACCTGTCAAACTTTTCTTTAGCCATGACTTAAAAACTTTTTATTATTAAACAATTTATCTCAAATAACTCTATATACAAACTAAAACTCATCAGGGGAATCAAAGACCTGCATACAACAAGCCTATTCAGCCCACTCTTTTGAGCGTGCAAATATAATTAAATAATTCTGTTCTACAAAATTATTTTCTTTAAAGTTGAATGTTTGTGTTTCAACTTTTTATCCGACTATCGGTTTCCGACTCTCGCTCAGGTTTTACTCATCCGCCTCCAGCCTTTCCTCCCCTGCTTTTTTAACCTTCCCGCTTTTAGCTTTCCAGTCTTTAACCTTTAGCTTCGATCTTCTCGCCTTTAGTCTTATCAGCACTCTCTTTCTTTCTCTTTGATTTTCACCAATTGACGCTTTACTACATCATAAAGCTCATCGACTGCTTCCTCGAATTTCTTTGCATTTTTCTTTGCAAAAACTTCTTGGCCTTTAACATTCAACAGTACTTCGACTACTTTATTTTCCAGATTATCGTCTTTTTCCAGTTTCAAGGTAACTTCCGAACCGATAATTCCGTCGTGGTATTTATCTAATTTAGAAATTTTCTTCTGAATGAAATCTTCCAACTGAGAACTTGCTGAAAAACCAACCGCATTAATTTTAATTTCCATAGTACTTCCTCCTTAAATTTTAAGCCCGGGGATGAGCTTGGTTATAAACCTTTTTCAAACTCTCAAAAGAATTATGAGTATAGATTTGAGTCGCAGCCAGTCCGGCATGGCCGAGTAATTCACGGATAGCCTCGATACAGGCTCCGTTATTCAACAGAGCCGTAGCAAAAGAATGCCGCAAGACATGCGGACTTCGTTTCTTCAACGAAGTGACTTCGCCCAGATATTTTACAGCTAAACGATAAATAAATTTATCGTATACCGGTTTTCCTTTATCCGTAACGAATACAAACTGATGTTTTTCACCTACCAGTTCTTCCCGCTTGTTCAGATAAATCCGGAGATCTCCGGCCAATTCCGGTAACATGGGAACAATCCGTTGTTTGTCTCCTTTCCCATTCACCCGGATCACCGCTCCCCCCAAATCGATGTCTTCCAATTTCAATGCCACCAGTTCCGAGCGTCTCATTCCGGTATAATAAGCCGTCATCAACACCATCCGATCACGGATATTTGCAAAATCCTTGTCGGAAGCGTGTTTATCCAACACCTCATCCATTTGATAATCGGGCACAAACACCGGCAATCGCTTTCCCATTTTAGGTGCCACGACAATCTCCGTCGGATCTTCTGTCAACTTTCCCTCCCGTACCAGATAACGGAAATAAGTCCGTAAAGAACTCAATTTACGCCTAACGGAACGGGCAGTCATCGGCCTCAGCTTTTCTTCACCGTCCACCCCGCCAATCTTCAACCCACCGGACATCAATCCCATTTCAAACCGCCGGACCATCTTGGAAGTAATTTCCTCATCCTGCCGGATCAATTCCACTTTTTCACAGAACTCACGAAACTGATTCAAATCTTCTTTATAAGCTGTAATAGTAAGCGCTGAATAGCGCTTAATATTTTTCAAATAACTCAGAAATGAATCTATTTCCATACTCATCGTTCTTAAAACGAACCCAATTTAACACTTTCCTCCGGGAAAAACAAGCCCGGGAAGAAAATTATTCTTCTGCCTGTTGCAAACTCTGTTTGTAGGCAGCTTTGATCCGCTGGGCCCGGTTACGTACTGATGGTTTTGTGAAAGCCTGACGATCTCTCAATTCTTTTACAATACCGGTTTTTTCGAATTTTCTCTTGAATTTCTTTAAGGCTCTCTCGATATTTTCGCCTTCTTTTAAAGGTACAATAATCATGATTTCTAATTTTTATAGTTTATAATAAACGCATTAAATAAAATAACAACAGGGTAACACCCTCCCATTACAACCTCCGGCTTAGTCTCTTCCTGAGGTCATTTTGTCTTCTATTTTCAGTTCTTTTCTACTTCATGGCAAGCACCGCTTGTCCGAATTTAAGCACCCCCTTCCAAAGTGGATTGATTTTTAATGCGTTAAACCTATTCAAAATGGACGGCAAAGATAAGGGAAAAAGTAAAAAGTAAAAAGTAAAAGGGAAAGAAAATTTACCCCGATTTTTAAAATGCTTTCCACAAGGCCTGAAAATCTTTATACAAACCGTAACACACCAATTCGTCTTCCTCTTTCAACAGGTAATTGCCGGGAATAACCGTCATCACCTCTTTAGTCAGTTTTTTCATTCCCAGTATATTTTTCACTTCGGCAGCCTGCTTCAAAGCAATCAGTTTTAAATGAAAATCCTCTTCGAGGTTCATTCCGCTCAAAGGATAACCGGCACATTTCCGAGGCACTTTAAACTTAATCACATAATAGTCTTCGTCGACCCGGAACGACTCGGCATGAATACCCAAAGCCAGGAACTGTACAAATTCGCGGGCGGCATCTTTTTCAGGGGTCAGCACTTTGTCGATAGCGAAAGCTTCCAGTATCGCCTTATGCACCGAATCTATAGCCCGGGCAAAGATATGCTTCACTTTCTTTTGTTTCAGCAAAGCGACCACCCGTACAGAAGCCCCGAAATTTTCTCCGATAGCGACAATCACCACATCGATCTCTCGGAGTGGCAAAGTTTCCAGAGCCAGTTCATCCGTTGCATCCAACACAAAAGCCGTGGTAATCTTGTCTTTCAGATTATCCACCCGCCCTTCGTTCTGATCGACACCGATGACTTCGTGTCCGATGGCCATCAACTCCTCGGCCAAACCTCCTCCGTAATTTCCCAAACCAATGACTATATATTTCATATGTATATCATGTTAATACGACAACTCTCTTGCTTAGTTGATGATCAAATTATCATCCGGGTATTTATATTTGGTATGCTTCTGCGGAGGTACGAATCCCAATACGATCGTAATGACTCCCACCCGCCCGATAAACATCAGCAAGGATACGAATAATTTACCTGCTTCTCCTAAAGCCGGAGTCAGACCGAGACTCGACCCGACGGTACTCAAAGCCGAAGTACACTCGAAAACCAAGGCCAATAGCGAAGCATGCGGTTCAAGCACACTCAGGACAAATACACCCAGAAAAAGAATCATAAGGTACATCACCAGGGTAGCATTGGAACGCCTGATCGAATCCACCGAAAGCTGCCGCCGGAACACCTCCACCCGGCTTTTTCCCCGGATCACAGCAAAAAGGCTCAATACAGCGGCAGCAAAAGCATTCACTTTAACTCCGCCGGCAGTAGATTGGGCAGCCCCTCCGATAAACATTAAAAGCAACATCAGCAACAAACTCTGTAATGAAAAAGAGGTCAAACCGATACTCATAAACCCGGCCGTACGGGGACAGGTCGCATTGAAAAAGGCCTGTACCCATTTATCCGGCATACTCATTCCCGCAAAAGCTCCGTTCCATTCGAACAGAAGAATCGCTATAGTCCCACCGGTCAATAAAATCAGCGTCGTCAACAAAACAATCTTAGTATTCAGATTATACAAATGCCGGATACGCTGTCTATCCCTTTTTCCTGTACGGATAAAATAAAACAAACGCTTCAGATGATAACCGGCGATATGCTTAAAATTCACCAAGATCGGAAAACCGATTCCTCCCAAAATAATCAATACGGAAATGGTTATATAGAGCAGATTATGGTGTTGCATGACCAAAGGATTACCGAGATTCTCCGATAAGGTCGAGAAACCGGCATTACAAAAAGCCGAAATAGAATGAAAAGCAGCAAACACCATTTCCTGTTGCACCGTCATCCCCAAAGTACCGTGAATACTCAGAAACAAGACCAACATCCCGGCTCCTTCTATCACTAAAGTGAAAAATAAAATATAAATCACCGTCGACAACAGAGACGACAAAGAATCGGAACTGATCATATCCCTTATCGCCAACTGATTATATACGGAAGTATTACCCATAAAAAACATGGCGAAGAAACAGGTGAGCGTCATTACTCCCAACCCACCGATCTGTATCAATATAATAATGACCAACTGTCCCAAAGAAGTGAAAGTCGTCGCTACATCTACCGGTACCAAACCGGTCACACAAACAGCACTGGTGGACACAAACAAAGCATTTACCCACGAAATACCATCAACGGTACAACGAGGTAACATCAACAAACCGGTGCCGATACAAATAATAAGGAAGAAACTTCCAGCCAGAATCAGGGAGGGATTGGTCCGTTTTCCCAAGAGTCCGATCACCCCCGAAGATAAGCGCAATAAAGAAAGTAACAACAACAGAATCAGCTGAAAAATACGGTTGTTTAAAAATAACCAGAAATATTTCAATGCCCCCGATTCCGGTTCGAAAAAAATGACGGGAATTAAAGTCAGATAAAGTAAAATATTCAATACCCATGTAAATGTCCGGTATTTCTTCAGCGTTTCCCGATACGCCAGCCCGATATGCATCGTGGTCTGAACCAGGAAAACGCCCCATACGGTCCGATACAATACACCGAGATCTGCCTCCGCTCCTTCCGAAATAATAAAGCCATGTTCATAGACGACACCGCCAATCAAGGCCAAGGCTGCCAGAAACGTGACAGCATCTATCCCACCCAACACTTTTTGCAGGTAAGGTTGTATCCATTTGTGCCGGTATAAAAAGGCTTTATGATATAATTTCATACCTAAGGATTGAACATATCTTTACAATAGTATCCCAAAATATTATTGATCATAACCACATAATTCGCTGCCTTCCGGTGATCCGGATTCAGGCGGAGAACCGTATTGAATTTATTCAAGGCTTCCGTCATTTTCCCGTCGGCATACAACAATTCTCCCAAGAGCAACCACTCCTCTTCATCTGCCGGATGTTTTCCGACCCATTCTTCCAGTAAGCGGATAGCTTCTGTCCGATTCCCTTTTTCGATCCATTCCTGTATTTCTTTTCTCATAAATATGCTTCCAATTAATCCTTTTCTATAATTATTTCTTTATTTTAACAAGGAGTTCATTTTTATTTCCGACCCGGTCTTCGACAATAACCTTCACTTCATTCACCTGACCGGAAACAAAAACCGGTTCTTTCAGACTGCAACGCATCAAATTATAGCGCGGATCATAGGAAAACAGGCACCACCGGCCATTTACCTCTCCCCGATAAGTTGCAATCCCTGAAAAATCATCTTTTATCTTAAATTTCAAAGAACCATCCGGAAATTTCCCTAAAAAAGAAATCACCGGCGGTTGCCGGTCTTCGGCTATCGTGTACCGGCTAAGATAGCCGATTTCCGCCACCAGGCCCTCTTCACTCCACTGAGTTGCAAGCGGGTATTTCCTGCCGGCACGGTCCACCTCACAAATCAAAGCCTTCCGGTCAAATTCCCCGGCCACAGACAAACGGGCTTTCTTTAACAAAGGAACATCTTTTTCCGATAATACAAAAATATCCCTTCCGGAAACCGTATCTTTTTCTATTTTCATCCCTTTCGGCACCGAAGCCGACAAAGCTCCGGCCTCTAAATCCAGCGTAGCCCCGGACAAGTCCAGGCTATAGCTGCGATCATAGCGCAACACCTCCTGTTCTTCCTGCACAGGCGCCTCCTTGCCTTTCAGGGTCAACGTTACGGTTGCCCGGTTACCATTGATATCTTTCAGATCGATTTTCACCGGTACAATACTGTCTTCACCGACAGTAATCCATCCCTGATTCCGATTCTTCACCCCCATCACCTGTCCCTGATAATTACCAAAACAACGATAAACCGTTTCCTTTTTCTTATAACAGTCAAAATCCTTTATTTCATTGATAAAACAAGTCTGATCAAAAGAACAGGAATCCATCTGCATGGCAAAAAGCGTATCTTTTCCGGCCACTACTCCTAACCGATAAATTCCCAGTTTATTCCAGGAATCATTCATATAATCCGTAACAAATACAGCAATACCTATTTTCCCTGCCGGAATATTCAACTGTCCGAGCGTATAGCGGCCGTTCGCCGACTGTTTCAAAGCCACCCGCCTCACCAATCCGACACAACCCGAAGCCGATTCACGATACAGATAAACACCTCTCACCACCGGAATCCGGCTATCCCGGATCTTATAAAAAAGCAAAGGATTCAAGGTATGTTCAGAACGGGTATTCCTGACTTCGAAATGCAAGTGTGGTCCCCCGGAAGATCCGGAATTACCACTAAAAGCAATCGTATCTCCCTGATGAAAGATCAACTGCCTGTCCCTCACCTCTTCATCTATTTTAAAGCTTTCCTGTTCGTATTGAATTTGCCGGACAAGCGCTGTGATACGAGCGTTGAAACGTTGCAAATGTCCGTAAACCGTGGTCGTTCCATCCTCATGCTCCACATACAATGCCTGCCCATAGCCGGTAGGAGACACACTCACCCGGACAACTTTACCGTCTTTCACACACACAACAGGCAATCCTTCCACCCCACCGGTCCGGATATCGATACCCGAATGGAAGTGAGTCGCCCTCAATTCTCCGAAATTTCCACTCAACAAAACAGGCCGATCGATCGGCTTTATCATGTCCTGGGCAAATATATTTAATGAAATCAAAGACAACCAATTAAACAAAAAATAACGAATAAATTTCCTATACCTCCTTTTTTCCATATCAAAAAAAACACTAATTTTATGCTGCAAATATATCAACACTCTTGATAATTTAAAGAATAAATTTTATCTTTGTCATGAAAAGATTGAGTTATGGCAGCAAAACACGATGCCGTTATAAACGAGCTGAATTTTAAAATAGATAAATTAATAAAACTATATATATCCTCTCTGGAACAGAACAAAAGTCTGGAAAGCAAAATACAGGATTTGCAATCCGAGCTTGAAAACCTGCAAAGAGAGAACAAAGATTTAAACAATAAACTAAAAACAACCAGAGTGGCTAGTGCAATTTCGGAAGGGAACGGAAGTTATGAAGCGAAAATGCGAATCAACCAACTGGTGCGGGAGATAGATAAATGTATTGCTCTTTTGAATAATTAATTATGTCTGAAAAACGCAACATTAACTTAACTATTGCCGATATACCTCTGAATTTGAATATTTCAGCAGCAGATGAAGAGATCATCCGGAAAGCGGCAAAGGAAATTAATGAACGTGTTTTAAAATATAAAACCGGAAATACAGAACCGGAGCCTTTTTATTTTTTAGCTTATGTTTCGCTGTTGCATACGATAAAAATGCTGCAACAAGAACAGAAGTTTAATGAAATAGAACAAATTAATTTGAAACTTGATGAATTCATCAAAGAGTAAGTATTTTTAGAGTTCTTTGAACATAGATATTCCCGCATTATTTCGACTTTAAGCGAAAAACTCAACACTCAAACAATTAGAGCAGACGCTTATATTTGCACAAGACAGGCCTCGACTCTTCGGAGTTCCTTCGGGACAGTGGAAGTCTGAATCAAATGGCAGCTCTACCCGTGTCATACAGGGGTTTTATTAAAAAGAAATAGTGCGGGATTTTTTTGTGCATTTACAAAAAGAGAAAACAGTGTAACATTAAACTATATTATAAATTTAATTAATAACAGAAATATGACAATGACAACAATAATCGCAAGCGTGATAGCTTTGTTCGTCGGTATAGCGATCGGCTGGTTTATTATGAGATTAGCCATGAAATACCGGGCACAAAATATCATCAAAGAAGCTGAAGCTGAAGCAGAAGTGATCAAAAAGGATAAAATTCTTCAGGCTAAAGAAAAATTCTTACAGATCAAAGCCGAACATGAAAAACAGGCTGCTGCCAGAAATAATAAGCTGTTGATGGCCGAAAACAAGTTAAAACAACAGGAAACCGATATTTCGCGCAAACTGGAAGAAATACAACGCAAAGGGAAAGAACTCCAAAGCCAGCAAAGCAACATAGAAGTACAAAAAGAATTGATCGAAAAGAAAACGGCAGAATTGGACAAGATCAAAAAACAGCAAATCGAACAACTTGAAGCCATTTCAGGTATGTCCGGTGAGCAGGCAAAAGAAAAACTGATCAACTCTCTGAAAGAAGAAGCAGAGGCAGAAGCCATCTCTTATGTCAACGAGATCATGGAGGAAGCTAAAATGACTGCCAATATGGAAGCTAAAAAGGTCGTGATAAAGACGATTCAGCGTGTAGCGACCGAAACAGCGACCGAAAATGCAGTCTCTATTTTCCACATCGATTCGGACGAAATCAAAGGCCGGATTATCGGACGCGAAGGTCGTAATATCCGCGCACTCGAAGCTGCAACAGGAGTTGAAATCATCGTCGACGATACTCCTGAAGCGATCGTACTCTCGGGTTTCGATCCGGTAAGAAGGGAAATTGCACGTCTGTCTTTACACCAGCTGGTAACAGACGGACGTATCCATCCTGCCCGCATCGAAGAGGTAGTGAATAAAGTGAAAAAACAAATCGAAGAAGAAATTATCGAAACCGGTAAGCGCACCACAATCGACTTAGGAGTCCACGGTTTACATCCCGAATTGATCCGTCTGATCGGTAAAATGAAATATCGTTCTTCTTATGGTCAGAACCTATTGCAACATGCCCGTGAAACAGCTAATCTTTGTGCGATCATGGCAGCCGAACTGGGTCTGAATGTGAAGAAAGCCAAACGTGCCGGATTACTCCATGATATCGGTAAAGTGCCCGACGACGAGCCGGAATTACCACACGCTATTCTGGGTATGCAATTAGCCGAAAAATATAAAGAAAAACCGGATATCTGTAATGCTATCGGAGCCCACCACGAAGAAATCGAAATGACGACACTGATCGCACCTATCGTACAGGCTTGTGATGCGATCTCAGGAGCTCGTCCGGGTGCACGTCGGGAAGTCGTCGAATCTTATATCAAACGCTTGAAAGATATGGAAGATCTGGCACTCTCGTACAATGGAGTTGTGAAGACCTATGCCATCCAAGCCGGACGGGAATTGAGAGTCGTTGTTGGGAGTGAAAAAATCTCGGATGCAGAAGCAGAAAAAATCTCATTCGATATCGCAAAACGAATCCAGGATGAAATGACTTACCCCGGACAGGTTAAAGTAACCGTCATCCGCGAAACCCGGGCAATCAACTATGCCAAATAGTTTAAGATTCATCTTTATAAAAAACAGCAGGCCCTACCCGGTCTGCTGTTTTTTATTCCGTCCTCCGGGGACGGACCTTTCGTCCCATTTTACTCCTTTTCTCGCTCAAAACATGCTAAGTCGATATTGTAGTTGGAGAGTAGCAATGAAGCAAACGGACAAAGCGGTACCGTTTTCAGAACTTAAATCTCAGTAAGAGTAGAATCCATTTTCTATTTCGTTTTTGTGTCATCAGACCGGTTCACCCGGAATCGGAATAGAAAGAAAAAATAAACCTGGAATTAAATTAGTTTAGAAAGTTCATAAGGTTTAAAACTTATTCTATTCTAAACAAAAACGAAGAGCATTCAGTTTTAACGTTGCTATCGCTACACGGCTACACCTTTTTACCGTAAAAGAAGGATTAGGCTGTCGCCCTTCCATTATTGCCAATCCCAGATCCGCTTAGTCGTCCCGGGGATTTTTTCATAATTGTATTTGTAGATCATTTTCTTGTCGGCATATTTCCCAAAAGTAACTACTTCCCCATTAATCCAACTTTTGAAATCCGGATAAGCTTCGAACAAAGAAATTTTTTCTTCGGCATAAGCAAACGTACCGTGACTGCCGTTCAGACCATAAACGACCAGACCATAAGGCATCCCTTCCTCATTCAATAAATCATAGTCACTGTATTCAGCATCGGCATTTATTGCAAAATACCGATTATCATCTACTTCAATAAACCAGGCGATACTAGCATATTCATCTTTCCCTTTTTCCAATTCATGGTCGAGACGGCGTTCCAGGCTATAACAGACCGGTTGCAGATCACTTTGTGTATTGATAAATCCTTTTTCACCACCGAACAAGTCTTTACGCACATCTTCCGAAATGATATGTTCGCTTTTATCATTACCGATCACACATCCCAGTTTGATCACCTTTTGGCTCCCTAAAGCAATCGGTTGAATATCGATCTGCAATTTATTCCAGGAATGTAAATTCCGAACATGGATAATCAAATCATTATAATCATAATCACCGGAACGGGTATCTTCGAACATAATCGCCTGCCAGGATTTATTATAAGCAATCTTAGCATCTGTATCGTTCAATACTTCATATTCGATCGAGATCTCATCACCGGTACTTCCCTTCGTCGATACTTTCATCCCTTTCGGGATTTGTATGGTCATCGGCTGAGTGACAATAGCGACAGTATCTTGCCCATACATCACATAGGTGGCATACCCCTCCTGAACCGGTACTTCAAAAGGCTCTGAAGTAACACAATTAGCAATCCGTTGTCCGCCATTATATAAATTTCCCGGACGCGTACACGAGCTGATCAAAGCAATCCCCACCAATCCGAATAAAATTCTACTCATTGTTTTCGATTTTAGGTCATTTTATCTCCCCCAAAGATAGAACGATTAAACCAAGACACACTTATAAAAAAAACGGATTGTTTTATACAAAACACCAATCACACTCTTTCTAAAACCCGGACTATATCTGCAGAAGAAGGATTTTGGAATACTTTTAGACCAAAATAAGGAACTACCGCAAAAATATGATCGAAAACATCGGCCTGGATTTTCTCATAAGGCACCCAATCTTTCTCTCTGGAGAAGAAATACACCTCCAAAGGGATTCCTTTTTCGGTCGGTTGTAATTGCCGGACCATATACGTCAAATCAGAATTTACGACAGGTAAATTTTTCAGGTATAATTCGAGATAAGCCCGGAAAACGCCCAGATTTGTCTGGTGTATTCCATTGACCGGCACAGAATCGTCGATCCCCTGCTGCTGATTGTATTGTTGTACTTTCTGCTCGGTTTGCTCGATATATTCCTTTAAAATAACGATCTTTTTATATCTTTCCAGCATTTCCGGTGTACAGAAACAGACACTATTCACATCCAAATTGACAGAACGTTTCACGCGACGTCCACCGGACTCCCGCATGCCCCTCCAGTTTTGAAACGAATCACTCACCAAGGCATAAGGCGGGATTGTAATAATCGTATTGTCGAAATTACGGACTTTCACTGTATTCAGAGTCACTTCGATCACCGTACCGTCGGCATTGTATTTAGGCATCGTAATCCAATCCCCCGGGCGCAACATATCATTGGCCGAAAGTTGCACTCCGGAAACGAGGCCCATGATACTATCCTTGAAAACCAACATTAAAATAGCAGCCGAAGCTCCCAAACCAGCCAAAAGATGGGTAGGAGATTTCTCGATCAATACAGCAATAATGCAAATCGAACCGACAAAAAACAAAGCGACCTGAATAATCTGGTAGACACCTTTCAGAGGCCGGTCACGAAATACTTCCTTCTGTGTGGCCAACTGGAATATGACTCCCAGAAAAATGTTGATAAACCGCAAAGCAGCCGCTATAATATACACCATACACAGCTTTCGGATAAACGCCAGGGCATCCGATCCGTCGGGGAAAGCGATCGGCAAAAGTATATATACCACCACAGGCGGCAGGATGTGGCAGAAATTATTCATGACCCGATCGTTAAACAACAGATCGTCCCAGGTCACCTTTGTCTTTTGGGTTACCTTACGCACCAACCGCACAATCCCTTTCCTGCAAATCCAATCTGTCAGAAAAGCCAATACGGCTATCAATACAAGAACAATCAGGCGATTCAGATTAGTCATATAACTGAGATCGAGACCTAAAGACTCCAAAAAATAATACACCCACCGCGTAAATGTTTCCATCGTCTATTCTCCTTTTTTTCTAACCAAATAATAATAACACAAAGGTACCCAATACAGACTGACCAGTGTACCGATCGTCATCCCGCTGATCATAGCTACCGCCAGCGGCCGCTGTAATTGGGAACCGATATCGTCTCCCCATAAAAAAGGGATCAAAGCAAAAATAGTAGTCAAACTCGTCATCAGAATCGGCTTCAACCGCCTCACCCCACCTTCGTGAATGGCTTCCAGCAAAGGAAATCCCTGTTGTTGAAGCCGGATGATCGTATCGATCTTCAGAATCGAGTCGTTGATCACGATACCACTCATGACCACGATACCGATCATCGACATCAGATTCAGTGAGATCCCACAAATCCACAATGCCAGCAAAGTCATCGCCACATCGATCGGAATCTCGATCAATACGATCAAAGGTAATGTCAACGATTCGAATTGACTGGCTAAAATAAAGTAGAGCATCAGCAAGGCTACGATTACGATCATCAACATCTGCCAGAAAGTCTCATTCCCCTCGAAATAAGCCCCTCCGAAATGAGGATCCAGATTAGCTTTTACCGCTTCTGTCCTCACCGTCTTTATAATCTCCCGGATACTATCCCCTGTATTGTATACCTGAACAGGCACGACGACTCCTTCTTTTTTCCCGAAAATTTTCTTGTAATCGTATTCCATTGACAAATCGGTCAACGCAGCTACCGGAATATACTTCCTATCCGAATTAGACACATACACCTCGTTGAGAATATCCCGGATCGTATGTTCATTTTCAGTAATGACAATCGGAATATAAAGGTTCCCCGTATTCAATTTTCCGATACTGACCTTACTGATATTCTTTTCCAACGTATTCAACAGCACATTCTGATTCACTTTATACAATGCCAAACGTTCGGGCAAGATATGGACTACGATTCTTTCCTGTACGGCAGGCTTATTCAATTTCAGTCCGGGCATTTCCTCATTCAAATGGTCGATGAATGCATTAATTTTCGATAAATCCTCTATCTTGCGGGCAGATTCTCCCGAGAGGTAAATGATCAAAGGAGCATCTTCTCCCTTAAACAACTGTTCGAACAGATTTTCCACCTTCGCCGGTTCTACCCGGGCTTCCGGATAGTTTTTCTTAATATAAGCGGTTATATCCCCGACCAAAACTTTCAGGCTTTCATTATCGGTAGTTTTTATATAAAACTCCGCCTCATTGATATTACCGTTATCCTCGGGATTCAGGAAAAACTGTTTTTCACCGATATGACAGGATATTTCAGTACAACGTCCCTTAAACTGCCGGATAATATCCTGCACCCGGTTATAATTTTCATCGACATGAATACTGTTGTTCCAGTCTGTCCGGATCAACATTTCATTGATTTCTACCGGAGGCATCCGTTCCACTTTAGTGAAAAAAGCCGTAGCAGCACCCAACAATACCAGCACAGCCACGATCAGCATGGTCTTATGGCGGTGATAAAACACAAAGTGATAGACAATCGTATAGTACTTATCCAGATGCTTAAAACTGATCCGTTTGATAAAATTACTGATTTTCCCGTCTTCATGTGCTCTTTTAAAGAGAAGATAAAAAATGACAGGGACAATCGTCAGCGAAACGATCAGCGAGACAAAAAGCCCGACGCCTACAGCTACCGCCTGGTCATAGAACAAAGCCCCGGCAACTCCTCCCAGAAATATCAACGGCACAAATACCGCACAAGTCGTCAACACCGAAGACAACAGGGGACGGAAAATCTCGGCCGTACCGTCCGCACAAGCCACAAACAGCGAATCTCCCCGTTCCCTTCGCTGGTTGATATTATCGATGACGATAATCGAATTATCGATCATCATCCCCACCCCCATAATCAAACCGGAGAGAGAAATGGTATTGATAGACAAACCGATCAACTGGAAAAACAGTACACTGATGACCACAGAAACCGGTATACTGATCCCGATAATCATCGGTGAACGGGCATCCCGCAAGAAAAACAACATAATAAATACAGCCAGGATAATCCCCCATACTAAACTCTGCTGCAAATTCGTAATCGAGTAATTCAGTAAGGCAGCCTGATCCCGCGATACGGAAAATTCAATATCCGGATATTCTGTTTCAAAATTTTCCAGCATCTCACTGACTTTCTCTTTCATCTCCGACATCCGGGCACTCGATTGTTTGATCACCGCCATACACAGGGATTGTTTTTCGCCATTCACGAACATCCCTCTCTTATCTCTCGGCCGTATGCCCACTTCGGCAATATCTTTCACCTGCATCAGACGCCCTTCGATATTCAGGTATACCTCCCGGACATCTTCGACCGACATCAGCTGACTGGTAAATTTTATATTATATTGGTAGTAACCGTCCCGGATCGACAAGCTTCCCGACACCCGGTTATTTTGATCGATAGCTTCTTTCAATTGGTCTTGGGTAATATTCAGACTCTTCATTTTGGCTTCATCGGGCAAGATATACATTTCGGGCTGATACATCCCGCTAATATCCACCATCGCGACATCCGGCAATTGCTCCAACCGCTTTTTCAAAACGGCATCGGCAAATTCGCAAAATTCCAGGAATTTGATATCCGATTCCAATTTTTTTAAATTCAACTGAATATAAAATACAGGAATATCCGAAGTCGAAGCTTTAATAATCGTAGGCCGTTGCATCTCTTTAGGGAAGCTGTTCATCGCAGCATCCACTTTCTGATTGACCTCGATAAAAGCATAATCGATCGAAGTGCCGTATTCGAACTTCATGGTTATCGTTCCGCTCCCTTCCCTGGATTCGGAAGTAATGTCCGATAATGACGGAATCTGTTGCAGCTGCCCTCTCAGTAAGTTGGTGATACTGTTTTCCATTTCATTGACCGAGGCATTATCCTGAGTATAATGTATACTGATCTCGGGAATATCTACATCCGGCATCAATGAAACCGGTAGCTGAAACATAGCCACTGCCCCCAATACCAAAAAGGCAATGGTGCTCATGATTACCGCGACGGGACGTTTGAGTAAAAAACCAATCATTTTCTTAATATTTAATGACCAAAAAGGAAAACATCAATGCTTTATGAATCCCCGTATCTTATTCAATTTAATATGACTTAACCATTTTCTTCCCTCTTCCTTCACCCCACTGTTTTTCCGTCTGTATCCCGCTTTATCTTCCCTACGCATAAAAAACAAAGGCAGATAAATCATCAACACCAATACAGAAAAAATAAGGCCACTCATCGTCCCGATCGCCAGGCTGATCCAAAAATCGGCCACGTTACTTCCGATCAGGAAAGGGATAAATCCCAAAATTGTGGAAATAACCGTCAGCAGAATCGGAATAATTTTCGCATTCCAGGCACTCAAATAAGTTTGTAACCCTCTCGCTTTTCCCGCAATGATCTTATTATTATAATCGTTCTGAATATACAACACCGCATTCACCGATAATCCGCACATCAGGATAAAGGCCGCCAATCCCCCTTCGTTAAATACCAGCCCGAAACAGTAAAAACCCAAAAAACAGCCGATAAACGACAAAGGCACGATCAGCATTACGATCATCGCTTGCTTCAAGGATTCGAGCAAGATGGCACAGATAAAATAAATTATACAGAATACCAGTAAGATATACAGAATACGCCGATCGAACCCATTGCTCATCTTCCAGTATCCTCCCCAATAATCCCGGCCTTCCTTCACCCGGAAACCGATCGGCATACTCTGGTTCATTTCCTTCATCACTCTCTCTTTCACCTTATTCGACAACATATAATCCCCGATAAAATCATATTGTACCGATACATCGTATTCCTGATTCGTTTTCGTGATCTTATCGAACGTATCCTCATATTGGATCGTGCCGACGTCACTCAAACGGAAAGTGGCTTTATCGCCCTGTACCGGATAATTCTGCATCTCCCAGATACTGGTCTCCACCGTATTTTTGGGCCGGATAACAATAGAAGTCTGTTCGTTATCGATATAAGCCGTAGTATACTCATCCCGGGCATAAGACAAACTCCTCAATCTCCACATAATATCATTGACATTCGAATTATTACGGGCCAGTTTAGCTTTATCGACTTTCACCACAAACTCCCTCATTTTCTCGGGATTCCGGGCATTTCCGATATATAATTTCTTCACCCGGCGGTTTTCAGATAGCTTGTTCTTCAAGACTTCGGCATACTTCATCACTTGCCGGTAATTATATCCCACCACCTTCAGCTCTTCACTGCGGTAACCGTCTCCCAGGCTATTGGAAAAACTCCTTCCGACTCCGGAAATCTGTGAATCGGCATTCCCGATCGAATTACAATAACGCACCAACTCATTCTTCAGCATCTCGGGGAAACCGGTCATCTCGGCTTCTTCTTTAAAGGTGATTTTCATTCTTCCCTCGTTAGCAGAACTGATACTCGTCGTAAAAAGGTCGACTTCTTGAAATCCGGAGACAAAATTTTCCACTTTCATAAATGCCTCGTTCATTTGTTCCAGTGTCGCTCCATGCGGCATTGTCATCACTACACTCAGGGAGGTCCGGATACGGTCGTTATTGTCATTTTGCCTCCACTCCCCTTTTCCTCCTTCCACGAACAAGCGCAGGCTTCCTCCCAACAGCTTATCCATCCAGGGTCTGATCGTCAGAAACCATTCGCTGCTAAAGATTCGGTTATAGGTCTCGGCATACGACTTATCGCGGTCCACTGAAGAAGGAATCATAAATACAGGTAATCCGAATCCGAGAATAGCCAAAATCACCCATGCCTTCCTGAATCTCCAGGTGAACCCGATAAACCGCTTGTATTTCCAGGTAAATTTTACAACTTTTCTCTTGCGGGCAACACGCACTCTGGCTTCTTTTTTCCGCAACGGTATTTTTTCCATCAAAGCCGGTACAAAGAAAAGAGCTACAAACAATGATACGGACAAATTGACAATGATAACCGTAGTAAAATCCCACATATTCCGCATGATCTCATTGTCCATATTGAAAATAACGGTCAAAGCCCCCATCGTCGTCAGCGTAGCAGCCAGAATAGCCATAAATACTTTCCGGTCACGATGATGTCTGTAATGATCGGCCATAACGATCACATTATCGATGATGATACCGAACGACACAGTTATCCCTGCCAGAGTATAAATATGGATTTCTACTTTCAGGAAATAATAGAAAACAAAAGCAATCAGCACATTAGCAGCTAAAGAAACGGCGATAATCAACAAATAGCGGAAATCCCGGCTCACCAGAAACACAAAAATCAGCAGAATCAAAATCGTCAATAAGGTCCGGAAAAGCGTCTGGTTCAATTCATCTTCCAGTTCCTTACTGGCATCATAAGCCATCTGCAAAGAATATTTTCCGCCGAAATCCTTTTCCAACAAATCCATCTTATCCCTGACTTTGGCCGAAAGGTCGATCACATTAGCATTCTTTTCTGCGAAAATATTGATATTCAACTGATTCAGACCATTGATCCGGTAATAGGAGGAAGGAGACTTCTCCCGATAATCCAGGGTTGCGATATCTTTCAATAAAACAATCCGATCCCCCAGTGTCTTGATCGGCATATTCAGCATATCGATCTCATGACTCAGCGGATTACCCCGGAAAATAATATAAGCATATTCTTTGGCAGGAACGGTATCGATCAATACTTTTCCCCCATCCCGGCGCATATAATAATTGTTCAAAGCTGAGCGGATATCGGAAGCACTGATACCGATATTTTCAAGCACTTGCTGATCGTAAATCAGTACCCATTCCATGGGAACAGCCCCGGTTACCGTCACACTTTCTATCCCCGGCATGGTAGAGACGATGTTCGAGATATTGTCTTCCGCAAAACGGGAGACATCCTGAGTAGTACCAGGCCCTGAAATACCGTAAGTCAATAAAAGCTGCCGTTCTTTTTTAGCTTCTTTACCGGAACTGTATTCTCCTCCACGTACTTCCGACACCTGTACCCCTTCCGGGAATCCGCTTTTCACCGAACGGACCACAGACCCCAGATACAGTTTAATGGCATCGATATTTTCTTCTTTATCGATAGAAAGCCTGATTGTTCCCCAGCCATTCCCGGTCTCCGAAACAATTTCCCGTAACCCTCTCGTCCGCGCCAAAGCCCCTTCCAATTTGGTCGTCACCTCCATTTCCAGTAATTCGGGGCCGGCATTATCCCAAGAGAAAGATACCGACAAATCGTTCGAACGGGAAGAAGGGAGCAACTGCAAAGACAACACAGGAATCAGACTGATCCCTAAAAGCATCAGTACGACAAAAATAGTATTGACAGAAAAAGCAGATAATTTCACCTTCCAAGTGTTTTCAGGAACTACTACTCCTTTTTATTTATCAGCGTCACCTCACACTCGTGCGACAACCCCAGATTATTCTCGTAAATAGCCTCTTCCCCCTCTTTTAATCCCGATTCGATACACACTTCCCGGCTATTTTCAAATCCTGTTTCGACATATTTCCATATAGCCCGGCCGTTTTCGTAGACAAACACGACTTTTCTCCCCTGCCGCGGCAACACCGCTGTTTTCGGAACGATCAATTTATCGGCGATTTGCCGTTTAGCCAATATACTGACATTCATTCCATCCACCAACACTGCTTTGGGATTATCGGTTGTAGCCCTGACTTTCACCATACCGTTTTCATCGATTTTCGGATTCACTTCAGTCACCGTGCCTTTCAGGGTAACTTTATCGTTTGCATAAGGCGTAATTTCTACTTCCATCCCTGCCTTCAAATGGGCGATCTCGGTTTCCAGTACGTTAAACACAATCTCCATGGTAGCATCGTCGATTACCGAACAAACCTCTTTATAGGCAGAGGACTGATTGTATTCCTTCACCTCCAGATCGGCGATCACGCCGTCAAAAGGAGCATACACCGTGATGTTCGAATAATCGTACACCGCTTTTTCATATTCTTTAACCGCAGAGGTATAACCGATCTGTAATTTGATATTTTCCAGCCGGGTTTTAGAGATTACACGCTCGTCCAGCGTATCTTCCAATGAATTTATCCCCTCATTCATCAGCCGTCCCCTCAATTCCAGCTTCGCCTTTTCCCAGCTCAGGCGGGCAGCTTCCAACTGCTGACCGGCTTTCAGTTCGTCCACGCTCACGATGGGATCTCCTTCTTTCACCCTTTCTCCATTTTTCACATGTACTTTCCTGACCACATCATTCGTGATAAAAGCCAAAACCGCTTTCCGACGGGCATTAACTTTGCCATTACTGACCAATTCCATTTCAAAGGGAGCCAGCCGGGCTTTTGCAGCTTTCACCTCGATTTTGTCCTGTTTCTGGCTGATCCGGGCCAAATCTTTTTCTTCTTTTTTCTCCTCCTTCTTATTTCCACAACCACCGACAAGCCCCAAGGCAAGCATTAATGCAAAAAAAGCGATTTTATTCATATCTTTTCTTTAAAATATTGCGAAAGTATAATTAGTTGTAAATATATTAAAACTTTACAATCTCCCTTCACTTTTCCCCTTCTTTTTCAATCCGAACGGTACTTTTTAACAAATTCTCTCTTTTTCCTATGGTTTCAGTCTTTCTTCCAATTCTGCTTTCATTTCTTTTACGGCATCCGACATCACTTTGGGTTCTTTCTGAATCACCTGCCGGGCCATATCACGGCCTTTCTCCGATTGTCCGCTTTCGAAATACATTTTCGCCAATAAATAGAGGGGATATAAACGATGAGGCACCATATAGGAAGCCTGCTTAAAACAGGCTTCAGCCTGTCCGAAATGCTTCAAGGCTTCGGCGTCTTTCCCCATAATATTATAGAACATCGGATCGGCACTGAGCCGTGTACCTTCTGTCAGAATCCGAATCCCTTCCTCATATTGCCCGGTTTTCGACAAACACTGTCCATACTCGAAAAGAAATTTCGGCTGGTCTTTCAAAAAAGGATATAAATCCCGGTAATGATCTACCGTTTCCTCAAAAATATCCATGCTGAAATAACGTTGTTCCTCTCCCCAACGGATATAAGCCTGCTTCCATTCCTCCTTATGCTCCGTCAATCGCCAGGTAATACCTGCCATCAAGAGAGAAGCTCCCATGACAAACCATGCACCCACAGTCCTTTTTCGTTCCTCCGCAGGCAGTTTCCGGTCATCCAGCGTACCGGCAAGCGCCATAAACAGAACGAATACAATCACCAAAGGAATCACACTCAACGGATAAGAAAAACAGGCGAACACCGAAAAGGCTGTCAGCCCTCCCAGCACCGCTCCTTTCTCGGGGCGGGAAGAATAGAGCAATTGCCGGACTGCCAACCCGACAGCCAATAAGAAAAGGATACTCCCGACAATCCCCAATTCCACCCCCAACTGCAGATATTCATTAAACCCGTATTCCGGCGAGCCGGCCACCCACTCTTCTTGTTCCGTAGCTTCCTCCGTGGCAAAATAAGCAGCCTGCGCTTTCCCGAATGCACCGCCAAAATAACCCAATCCACATCCCCCCCAAGGATTTTCGGCTATCGCCCGACCAGCGATTTTCCACATTAAACGGCGTCCATCGGCCGAATCTTTTTTCATCAGATAAAGTCCACTGAACAACAGCAACAGACACACCACACCGATACCCGCTACCCACCAAGCCTTTTTTCCCAGTTTTCGTCCCAGCTCTTTCAGCTGTTTCCTGATCCGGTAATAAAATGCCGTTACCACCCCGCATCCGGCAACCGCCGCCAACCAGCTGCTCCGGCTCATTCCGGCCGGCAAAATAGACAAAATCAACAACAGTATCCCCCAGACAAAGCCGGACTCCAACTTGTACCTCCACTCACCGACACTCTTTTGCCGACCGGGATACACCGATAAACAATAGAACAAAACGACCGGCAATACCATCACTAAAAATCCCGAATAAGGCCCCGGGTTAAAAAAAGATCCTGTCAGCCGGTAAAGCGAATGCCCCGAGGCGAACCAACCATACAATTGTCCGAACCCATAAATCGTCTCTACCAATCCCGCTCCCATGAGCGTCCACAACATCACCGTGACGGCATTCCGGAAAAGCGAAGAAAGCAGACGCAATAAAAAATAAAGGATCACAAACAAAATCCATAATTCTGTCCGATAACCGACCATCCCATCCCCATAAACCGAACGCAGCAGGACATATCCCCCCAACAACAATACCCCCGCATCCGGCAGGCGAAAACGAAATTTTTTCCGAACGCACCAAGCCACTGTAATACCACACAAAACTTCTATCCAAATCACCCGATAGAAACCGAAACGCACGGCCGTTACATGGCTTTCTGCCAGCTCACGATCACGATCGTACCAAAATACAAACAACAGTGCAGTCAACAAAAACACCACGATCCCTTTAGTTGTGGCAACCCACCGATTATCCGAAACCATCCGATTCTTTTAAAAATTAATATAGTGATCCCATATTCTGTTTCATCAAATAATCATAACGAATCAGAAAATAAGACAAATTTAAAGATTTTTCCGATATAAGCCGTTTTAATACACCATATATATAAAAAAATCGGAAATTATAATAGAATTCGGAGATACCCGTTGGGGAAATATTCCACAAACCGGGGAATTATTACTCAGCTATCGCTTGTGTAATTAAAATGTAAATAATTGTTTATCAGTTGTAAAATCTTGCAAAATCCGGTTGGCATGTGTTTTATTGGATGCTATAGTATATTCAAAAAATGGAAAATATGCACAATCTGAAAAAATTTAATATGAATAGAAAGTATAGAGTCCGGATACGATGCCTGACCTTTCTGGTAACTTTGTTCTGGCTGCCGCTTCATGCTCAGGAGGCCGGAAAAGAATTCCGGCCGGCCGGTGAACCGATTTCTTATGCAGAAAAGGATAACCGGAAAAAATCTCCGGAACCGTTGGAAGACCAAAAGGATAAGTTGAAAAAACAGCATATCATTACAGTCAAGGGACGAGTGACCGACGCTGCCGGAGAACCTTTGATCGGTGTAAATGTACTGATCAAAGAAAGCGGCACAGGGCAAGTGACCGATCTTAACGGCGAATTCAAATTACCGGATATCCGGTTCGGTTCCCCGTTACGCATCTCCTTTATCGGATACAAACCCCTCGAGGTCAATGCGCGGGAAAATATGCGCCTTACCTTGTATGAAGACCGGACAAAATTGGATGAAGTAGTTATAGTAGGATATGGTTCACAGAAAAAGGCAAATCTCTCCGGAGCTGTTTCCTCGGTTAACATCGATGCCTTGGCCGAGCGGCCAGTCACCAATGCCGAGAATGCCCTGGCCGGATTGGCCTCAGGACTGACCGTAACCAATTCGGGGGGGAATACCCCGGGTTTCGAGACTTCTACGATCCGGATCCGGGGTGTCGGTACATTGAACAATGCCGATCCGCTCGTGGTGATCGATGGCGTAGCCGGTTGTGCTATCAGTGATATCAATCCCCAGGATATAAAAAACATTTCGATACTGAAAGATGCCGCTTCGTCGGCCATCTACGGTTCGCGGGCTGCCAACGGAGTGATCCTGATTACCACAAAAACCGGATACGAAGGCAGTGCCAAAATTACGTACAGCGGCAATTTCTCGTTTGAAAAGGTAGCTAAACGTTTGAATCTGGTCACCGACTATGCCGATTTTATGGAGATTCAGAATGCGGCTCTGAGTGCTAACGGGCAAGCCCCCCGTTTCTCCCAGACCTCCATCGACGCCTGGCGCAATGACAACGGAGCTAACCCCACCGTTTATCCCAATACCGACTGGCAGGATCATATTTACCGGAATCCGTCGGTGGTACAGAATCATAATCTTTCGGCTATCGGAGGAACGAAAACGGTACGTTATAACCTGTCTCTGGGCTATGTGAAAAATCCGGGTATCGTTTATAATACCGATTATGAGCGTTATCAATTGCGTTCGAATGTCGAAGTCGACATCAAACCCTGGATCACTGCCGGAATGAACATCTTCGGTTATATGGATTCCAATAATCCGAATGCCGAAAATGCTACCAACGGAGGAGACGTGATATTCGGTTCGGGAGCATTGAATACAGTTCCCGGCATGACGCTCTATGACCCTGAAACGGGTCTGTACGGAGGTGTGCAAAATCCGGAGGAAGAGAACGTCAGCAATTTTAATCCTTACCGGCGTATGTGGTTTTACAAAGAGGATTTTCCGATAAAAACCCGTCGTATTGTCCCCAAACTGTTTGCCCGTTTGTCACCGGTAGAAGGTTTGACCCTGAGTGCTTCGTTCACCTATAACTCCTGGGAACGGAATGAAGAATATCAATTATGCGACAAAAATCTATATCGCTTTACACTGGATGGACCTGTACTGCTGCGGGAAGGTACGGTCCGTACTTATATCAACCGGTATAATCGTCGGAATACGTTCCGGACTTCGGATGTGACGGCACGCTATGAATGGAATGTCAGCAAACTGAATGCTTCTGCACTGGTTGGTATCAGTCAGGAATACAATAAACGGGAAGACGAACGGTTCAGGAAATACGATCTGGCCGACGATGCTCTGACCAGTATCAACGGGGGGAGTACCAACGGTGAGATTGAAGGAAACTATACAGAATGGGCCATGCGTTCATATTTCGGCCGGATAAACCTGTCGTGGGACGATAAATATCTACTGGAAGTAAACCTGCGGGCAGACGGTTCCTCCCGTTTTGCCCCCGATAAGCGCTGGGGATGGTTTCCTTCCGTATCCGCCGGTTGGAGCATTTCGGAAGAACCCTTCCTGAAAAAAGCTGCCGGTTGGCTGGATATGCTGAAACTGCGGGTTTCTTACGGTACACTCGGCAACAACGCCACATCGACTTTCTATATGTATCAGCCCCTCTATGCTTCAGCCAATTACGTACTGGGCAATGCGGTGGCCAGTGGACTGGCACAGACCACCCTCGCCAATCCCAATCTCACCTGGGAGACGACGCACATGACCAATATCGGTCTGGATTACGGGTTGTTTGCCCATCGTTTAAGTGGTTCTGTGGATGTATTCAACAGGCTGACGACAGATATCCTGATTTCATTGCCGGCACCGTTAGAGCACGGCACTTCTGCTGTCCCCAACCAAAATGCCGGCAAGGTACGCAACCGGGGTATCGATTTCGATATCAGCTGGTTCGATCATATCGGCAGTATGACCTATTCTCTTGGCTTCCACATGGGATATGTCCGCAATAAAGTGACCAAATTTCAGGGGGAAGTCCCTTCTATTAACGGCGTTTATAAATTGCAGGAAGGAAAACCCATCAATCAGTTATATGTCATGTCTGTGGACCGTATTGTCCGCGATCAGTCCGATCTGGACTATGTACAGTCTCTGGTCGATAAAAATCCGGACTATTTCGCCACTTATCAAAGACCGGAATTGGGCGACTTCCTGTATGCAGATGCGAATCATGACGGGAATCTGGATGCCAACGACCGGATCGAGATCGGTAACGGCAACTCCCCCGCATTTACTTTCGGCGGTAATATCGGTATTTCCTGGAAAGGATTCGATTTCAGTATGTTGCTCCAAGGGGTAGGAAAACACAAAGTCTATTATAACAACCAGGCATTCCGGTTTGTCACTGTCATGGGGCAATCCTTGAATAAAGATATTACCGACCATGCCTGGACACCTGAAAATCCTTACAATTCCAAATATCCCCGGCTCCGGAACAATGCCAACAGTAAAAACAACATTGCCAGCGATGCCTTGGTGTTTAACGCCTCTTATTTACGGTGTAAGAACATTCAGTTAGGATACACGCTTCCCAGCCATATTTCGGAGAAATTTTTTGTCGAAAATCTCAAAATATATACCAGTATCGACAACTTGTTTACCTTAACGGATTTCCCCGGCCTGGACCCGGAAATAGCCGCCGGCGTAGGTTATCCTCAGTTGAGGCAATATTCAGTAGGAATCAATGTCACATTTTAAAATTCAGCACTAATGAAAGGACACTATATTTTTTCCGCTCTTTTAGGTATAGGTTTATTACTCCAAGGGTGTGAAACGCTCGATTATACTCCTGCCGACCAATTGAACGACAAAACGTTCTGGCGGACGGAGCAACATGCCAATCAGGCGGCCGTCGCTCTGTATGCTGCCATGAAAGCCGGCTGGGCTTTCGGACGCGACTTTACTTTCGATATGATATCCGATATTGCGGACGGTACGTCTCCCCATGCCGGAATTGCCCGGGGTACCTCTTTTTCATCCGGTGACGCTTCTGTCCAGAACACCTGGCAATATCTCTACGAAGTAGTACACCGTTCGAATACGGTCATCCGGAATGTCTCCGCCATGGATATCGATGAAACAGTGAAAACACGTGTCATAGGCGAAGCCAAATTCCTGCGTGCCATGGCCTATTTCAGAATGCTCAATTGCTGGGGAGGAGTACCTTATTACGATGAGAGCTGTATCATCGAAGAGGAATTCGCCACCTTGTCCAACCCGCGCGAATCGGCAGAAACCATCCGCGGTCACATTCTCGACGACCTGACGGATGCCATCTCCAAACTTCCCGTAGCCTGGGAAACATCCGATTACGGGCGTGCCACGAAAGGGGCTGCCTACGCTTTGCGCGGGAAGGTATATCTTTACAACCGGGAGTGGAGCAAGGCCATTGCCGATTTTGAAGAAATCGTCTACAACAAAACGAATAATTACGGCTATGAACTGCATCCGGATTACAATGAACTGTTCCGCTTGTACAACGGCAAACGCAGCAAAGAGATGATTTTCTCCATCCAGTCTCTGGACGGTAACGTGGCAGGGCACGGGCTGGAATTGTGCAGTTTTCTGGGCAATAAATCCACTATGCGCCTCATTGCCAGCAATTGTATCGTACCTTCGACCCACCTGGTGGATATGTACGAGAACCTCGATGGCAGTCCGTTTAACTGGGACGATATCTTTCCGGGATTCAACGACGGTAGTCCGGAATTCCGGCGTGATGTCCTGAGTGTTGCGATAGATGACGGGAGTACAAAGATTACCGACTTATTGAATTGTGACACAACTAAAGTCCTCGACGCATACCGCAAGCGGGATCCCCGCCTGTGCCTGAATGTCATTACGCCTTATTCCCATTATCTGGGAACAGACGCCGGTTCGGTGCCGATGGATAAGCAGTTTGTGCTTCACAATCCCCAAAAAGGCGGTTCACCGATGGAAGCACAGGCCTTTATCCGGAATTCCGAAGGCTGGAATTCTTATTTCTGGCGTAAATTTATTCCCACCGGTAATCTTGACGGTTATTGGGGAGAATATACGCGGGTACCTTATGAATTTCCGTTGATCCGCCTGGGGGATGTACTGTTGATGCTGGCAGAGGCATATAACGAAGATAACAGTTTAGACAAAGCCGTTACAGAACTCAACAAAGTACGCGACCGGGTGGGGATGCCGTCGTTGAACAATGGCAGCCCCTGGCTGGCTGTCAACAGCCAGGAAGAAATGCGGCAACGTATTCGTAACGAGCGGGCATATGAATTGCCGGCTGAGGGCCACCGTTATTGGGACCTGAGGCGTTGGGGTATCTATGGCCCGACAGTCAAAAATGCAACCGATATCTACGGCGATTTGATGTTTACACGTGAGTACCAGCCACGGCATGAGTTATGGCCTATCCCGCAGGTAGAACTGGAACGGAATCCTAATCTTCAGCACGATCAGAATCCCGGATGGTAAAATGAATGTAGGATTAAATGTTTGTATGAAAGGAGCCATCGTCTTTCATACAAACATTTAATCCGGCACACCGGCAGGAGAGAATAAATTACAGTTTAAAGCGATAGATTATCGATTCATCGTCGATATACCTGACTCCATAAATGAAGTGTTTATCGACACAAAAAGTGCTTATTGGAAAAGGTAATAAATATTTTTTTATTTTCTCACCTTTCCAATTAAAACAAAGAATTTCATTTGAAATAAATCCGGCTTTATTAGCTTTCGCATAACTTTCTGCAGAATAAGTAAAACAAATCATTTCATCAGAAACAGCCATCTTCATCAGGCCGGCTATACTTTCATTTATTCTGATTCCATAGCGTCCTGCTCTTTCACGAATAAGAGGGATGTGATTATATGGATTAAGAAATATACGATGGATATCTTTTCCTTCAATTTGATAAATCTCAAAAACATCGGATGCTAAGGTTAAAATAACAAATTTATTCTGAATATCATTTGAACTAATTTTTGTTTGGTATACACTCCCTCTATATATTCCTTCCACTCCTTCATAAGCAAAAGGATAATCGAAAAAACAACCGAGTATATTATTACTTGAATCAAGCAAACCAAAGTACCCTTCTTTAAACGATCCAACTGCAACTTTTACGTGATTGATTACATCCATATGCCTGGGCCTAAAATCCACCGTATATGGATAAGCTTCTTTCTCTATATGGTAAGGAATTTTATTCTCAATCACATCAGAAATCGAAACATAATTTATTTCTTTCTGCATAGCATCCAAAAAAACCAATTTTGACCCACAAACCGTAAATCCAGTTCCTATTTGAAGATATTCACCAGGACCTCGTCCTCTTTTTCCTAATCTTTTTATGATCTTCTTCCCATTGACATCAATAAATGAAAAATGATATGTGTCATTCATATGCTTAGTTATCAAGACACTGTCCAAAATCGCCATATCAGTTATTCTATTAAAAACGTCATTCTTATCAGAATAAACACTGTCGTAGTCAGTGATTTCCTCGACAATATCGAAAACATCGATATCTGAACGCTTGCATGCATCACAAATGATAAGAAATAGCAGGATTTTCAAAATATACTTCATGATCGATTTTATAATTCGGTTTATTCTCATATGCTACGAGATTTTTATTTTTTCAAACGATAAAGAACAATGACCGGATTATCCGATTCTTTCACATTCAATCTTGCAGCTATATCTGGAGCCCATTGGGTAAAAATATAAGCATTTTCCCAAGCAACGAAGTAACCGTCCGTATAAGTTAATGTTGAACCGAAGGGTACAAATATATCCTCTTCTTTATGCTTCGCTCCCGTAATTACTTCTCCTGTTCTTCTATAGAAGTAAGCCTCCTGACTATAACCTTTACGTACAAAAACGAAATAAATAACATCATCCCCAGCAACGACCTCTGTAATAATACCGGTCTTCGATCTCAGATTTTTTATATTATGCTGTATGTAATCATTCCCCAAAACATATTTATCTTTCCCAAAATCGACATAAAAAGCAGGACAGAAATGTCCCTTGTTAATCTGATAAATGGTATCACTCACTAAAGGAGAATAAGCCAATACTAAACTATCCACTCCATATCCAAATCCTCCTTCTGCGTAGCGGTTTAATGGACTTGCAGGCATAAATCCTTCCTTTATTCCCTCATCAAAATCATACCGGTAGTAATGACTGGCATCGCCTTTATTAAAAGAAGCACTTCCGAAAAAATAAAACCACCACTCACCGTTCTCCAAGGCAGCCTGAGCAGGAACCAACTTCGATTTCAGATTCCGGCTTTCGATGTAATTCCCTTCCAAATCGTAATAATAAAATTTATACCAACCCGGAAATACCAACCGATCATTTTTCTTATCAATCAAAAACGCTTTATGAGAATTACAAACATTTAATTCTCCAGGTGCACGGCCTATCGGAATCAATTTTTGGAATCTACCATTCCGGTCAAAAATATACAACCCTCCTGTAAATACAAAACAATAAAATTTTCCTTTATAATACTCCATGCGTCGGAACATCGAAGCGTCAATCAAACATTCGTCCGTCGTTTCCAAAGGGATATAAATCGCAGTGTCCACGATTTCGCTCATCGTCATCCATACATCATTAGCTATTTCAGGAACTTTGATTGTTATCACAGGAGAAACCGAAAACTTTTGACATGAATACATGCATACAATAAATAGTAATTTTAAAATACTTTTAATCATATTTTATCAATTCACAAGAAATAATAATCAAGAACGTCAACAAAACCATTTTCCTATTCTACAAAATATCTTTTAAACTATCAAAATATGAAATTGAAAAATTATTGTCATTTTGCATCGGGAAAAAAAGATTAGAAACATTAAAGTTTTCGTCAATCAAACAAATATAAAATTCTTCATCTTTTTCAGACTAATCCTCTTCATTGATCAATACCCTCATTTTTTTTAAATTTACATTTCATAACAATAGGATTATTATCTTCATTGACATCCAATAAACCATGCTCACGAAAAAAAGTAATGTATTCATTACTAGGTTCCTCTTCAACCAACTTCCTTATGAGTAAGGGAGAAAAATACGAAACAAATTCGTTGTTTATCACCGATTGGAAGAAAAGATCGATACCAAAAAAATCATTCTTCAACGCTCCGGTCATAATACTATGCTTCACCCCTTTACGAATAATTGTCGAGTATAATTTATTACCGAAAAAATAATCGATTTTCATAAATTCATCCGTTTCAATAAAATTATTCACGAAATAGGCACAATCTTTATTTTTTTTATAAAATTCTTCCACCTCTTCGCCATTCATCGCTATTAAATCCTCTTTACTTTTTTTATCCCCGAAATCAATATAATATAAAGGGTGCGGTTTATGATCAATGATCTGAAATATGGTATCGTTAAAAGGATAAATGTATCTGATGAAATGATTGTATTTAGAAAAAGGATAGGAAATATCCTGATACATTTTTCCATTATCGAATATTTTATCACTGTATGAAAAATATTTAACAAATTCAGATCCGGTTTGAATATGCAAATTGAAACAGGATTTTTTTACTGTTATTTTTCCCAGAAAATTCTTTTTATACTCATAATTGATCATTTTTGAAGTATGAAAAGCTAAATCACCTCCAGAGGTAACAATCAAATCTTTGTAAAACAATTCTAAAGGAACTGACTTTATATATTTTCCTTCATAACTAAAGTATTTCAAATTCTTAAAATTATCTGTAGTTATGACATATTGATTTTCAGTATCTAAAGTAAAACATTCTAAAAATTCGAATTCTCCCGGAGCACGTCCTTTCTGCCCAATTTTATTTATAAATCCTCCCAATGAATCGAATATTAGCACCGAATGCTGATATCGGTCCAATATAAAATATTTACCTCGATCATATTCTAATTTATCTATTTGAACTAACAATGAATTAAGTGTGGTCTCTAAAGAAACAAATGTCAATGTATCTACCAATTGAGATAAAAGGATCTCCATTCCTTGTTCCGG
>NZ_LARE01000032.1:0-559 GCF_000980245.1 Odoribacter sp. N15.MGS-14 | reverse complement strand
CTTTTACAACCCATTAAAATTATAAAACACAATATATAAATATTTTTCATATTAAAAATGTATTAAGAGGGTACCCAAAAAGTATTTGGCACCCTCGATTCATTTGTAGCCCTATTAGAGACTGAAATCAAATATCCAATTCTATAAAAGGATATTTTAACTTTTGGAACAGCCCCCTTTATTTCCCAACCTAATTATACAAATTATGGCGACGACTATAATAATTATAGCAATACCCATCAATATAATTTCTCCATATTCCAAATTTAAAATCAAAGATCCCATAATCAATAGCCAGGACAACATGAGTTAGGATAAGAAACAGCAGAAATATTACCCCATTTATCTTTGATACAACAGGCAAAGTACCCGGATTGCGCCGTTACTGAATGAGTAGCACCTAACCCTCCAGGATAACTTTGCCCCAAAGAGCAACTTGATGATCCACATCCCCCATCATTACATTTTTGGGGTGGGCAATTTTTCGTTTCCCCAAAACTTCTACCAGAATCCAACAATATACTACTACAATTCTGCCATCCATTCTAAATATAACCTC
>NZ_LARE01000132.1:0-1964 GCF_000980245.1 Odoribacter sp. N15.MGS-14 | reverse complement strand
GCTGTTGGTGATGCGGGCGTAAATTTGCGTAGTTTCTATGTTTGTGTGTCCCAGCATCTTGGACACCGTTTCAATGGGTACGCCCTTTGACAGCGTGGTGGTCGTGGCGAACGTGTGCCGGGCAAGGTGGAATGTCAGGTTCTTTTTAATACCGCATATATCGGCAATCTCTTTCAAGTAGGCGTTTAGCTTCTGATTGCTGATTACGGGAAGTATCTTCCCGTCCGGCAACTTGCCCTTGTACTTCTTCAAAATCATCTTGGGAATATCCAGCAGGGGGACATTCACGTCCGTGTTGGTCTTTACCCGCTTGGTGATTATCCAAAGGTTGCCGTCAAAGGACTTTTGGATATTCTCCTGCCGCAAGTTGGCGACATCGCTGTATGCCAAACCGCAGAAACAGGAAAAGACGAACAAGTCCCTGACGTGTTCCAGCCGTTCGGAAACCATTTTCTTTTTAAGGATGATTTTTATCTCGTCCTCTGTCAGATAACCCCTGTCCACTTTCTCCAGCCGGATTTTGTAGCTGGCGAACGGGTCGCCCACCAGTATGCCATTGTTACGGGCAATGATGATGATACGCTTGAAGAACTGCATGAACTTGGCGGTGGTGTTATAGCCGCACTTGCAGGCGGTACGCAAATACAACTCAAAATCGGTAATGAACATCGGGCTTATCTCCTTTATGGATATGTCCGATACGTTGTACTTGCTTTGGATAAATTCAGCGAGGTGGCGGCGGGTCACTTCATACTTGCGGTAGGTCGCTATCGTCTTGGATATGCCCACAAGCTGCTTCACATCGTCATTGTGCTTTTGGAACAATGAAAGGATTGTTTCGTGGCTCTCGCTATGACCTAAAAACTCGTTTTTCACTTTCTCGGCGGTCACGTAGTTGTCACGCCGCTGCATTTCGTGGTAAATGGTATTCAGGGAAGAACGTATGTCGTCCAAAAGGGCGTTTATCCTCCCGGCATCCCTGCCTTTGGCTTTGCCCGCAGCAATGCTCCAGTTGTCGGGCTGGATGCTCTGTTTCGTACTGAACTGGCAAAGTTTGCCGTCTATGGTGATGCGTGCCATAATCATAACCTCGCCGTTTTTCTTTTCAGAACCTTTCTTCAAATAAAAAAGAACCTTGAATGTCGATTTCATAACTCAAAATTTTTAGTTGCAAAATTAGTTTTTACCTCTCGTTTTCGAGTTATGCAGACTATGGACTAATATAGTCATTATCAGGTCATTTATGGACAAATCGTTACCGTTTTTGTCCGGCGGGGAATAGGTAACGATTTAGTAACGAAACTTTGTCTTTTACCGTACTTTTGAAGTCTTGGAAGCAGGACTTTCGGGCAATAAAAAAAGCCACAAATCATTGATTTGTAGCTTTTTGTCCGTTTGCTGACCATTTCTGTCCAGCACGTTCAGCGGAGAGGGCGGGATTCGAACCCGCGATACCCTTTTGAGGTATACGCACTTTCCAGGCGCGCCTCTTCAACCACTCGAGCACCTCTCCATCATGACTTGTCGGTAATGGCCTGCTCGTCGCTGTGAAATCCCGGCCTTCCCGATGCCTCGTTTTCGGACGAGGCGGTGCAAAAGTAATGAATAAAATCATGCAGGCAAAGCCCGACGTTAAAAAAATCGTCATTTCTGCAGTAGACGGAGGGATATGTCGTATGCTGTCGTACCTGCCTGACGACAAACCGGAAGGTGCGTTTTTATTTATGTCCATACTGCACACAACACCGGTCGGATACCTATCTTTGCCGAAATGGGAAGAAGCGGACATGCAGACCTCCCGCTGCATTACGGGAGCGTACCGCAGTGGCTTGCCCGGCGGATGAGCCTGCTGGGCGGTGCGATTGTCGAGGCGGTAGTGATGGAGTACGGCCGGGGGGAGCTGTTGCGTAGGCTCAGCGACCCCTTCTGGTTCCAGTCGCTGGGTTGTGTGCTGGGAATGGATT
>NZ_LARE01000190.1:0-628 GCF_000980245.1 Odoribacter sp. N15.MGS-14 | reverse complement strand
GCCGTACCGGAAGGTGCGGCTGGAACACCTCCTTTCTGGAGATCAGTTATTATCTGCACTTGCTGGCAAAACCTTCAACCTTTACCATAAGCTGACAGCTAGGAAGCTAAAAAGCTAAAAGCCGGAAGACTTAGTGCCTTTAGCGTGTAGCCTTCAAGCTGATAGCCTTAGTCAGTCTCTTAGCTCAGTTGGTTAGAGCGCTACACTGATAATGTAGAGGTCCGCGGTTCAACTCCGCGAGGGACTACTCAAAAGCCCGAAAGTGAAAAGCTAAATGCAATAAGCTTTTAGCGTATAGCCTTCATGCTTGTAACTTCTTCGGGGGATTAGCTCAGTTGGCTAGAGCGCCTGCTTTGCACGCAGGAGGTCAAGGGTTCGACTCCCTTATTCTCCACAGAGTCCGTAAGGACACAGTTCTTTGACATACTGGAAAGATGGAAAAATATATTCCACAACAATGAGCAAAAATAGAAATCATTAATGTCGTAAGACTTTATATGATTTCCGAGTAAGCTAAAAGTATAAATTAAAGTAAATAATAAAGGGCGTATGGTGGATGCCTAGGCTCTCAGAGGCGATGAAGGACGTGATAAGCTGCGAAAAGCTCCGTTTAGGTGCAAATAACCTT